>JBGQFF010000011.1:0-40392 GCA_041496745.1 Gammaproteobacteria bacterium | reverse complement strand
GCCTGGCTCTCCTTCAGCGCGAGCTTCTCGTCCAACGCCTGCGCCGCAAATGCGGCGAACAGCAGCAGGACGACGCTAAGAAATCGCGGCATCCAGCATCGCTCCCGCGAGCACCGCGCCCAGCTGGACGAGCGAAGCAAGGAATGCCGCGCGTGCGGTCTCGCGGCCGGGCTGGCGCACCAGGGCCTCGCAATGGCGCAGGAAGTAGGCCCCGCCGGCAGCGGCGGCCACGACATAGATCCATCCCAGCCCGAACGCGGCGGGGACCAGCGAGGCGGCGACCAGCAGCACGCCGCTGGCGAGAATGGCGCGTGCGGCGCGCGCATCGCCCACCACCACCGGCAGCATCGGCACGCCGGCCGCAGCGTAGTCGGCGCGGCAGGCGATGGCCAGGCTCCAGAAATGCGGCGGCGTCCACAGGAACAGGACCACCGCGAGCGCGAGCGCCTCGGGCCCCGGCATGGGGGACACGGCGGCCGCGCCGGCGAGCACCGCGAAGCTGCCCGCGAGCCCGCCGACCACGATGTTCCACCAGGTGCGGCGCTTGAGCCACACCGTGTACACCACGCCGTAGGTGAAGGCGCCAAGGAACACGTAGAGGGCCGCGGGCAGGTTGGCGGCCACGGCCGCGGCGAGGACCGACGCCGCGGTCATCGCGCCGATCAGCCACAGCCAGAACGGCCCGTGCCTGAGCGCCCCGGTGACGAACGGCCGGCCGCGCGTGCGCGCCATGCGCGCGTCGAGGTCGCGCTCGACGTACTGGTTGAACGCGCCCGCCGCGGCGGAGGCGACCAGCACGGCGAGCACCAGCACCGCGGCGCGCGCGAGGGACGGCGCGCTGCCGCGCTCCACCGCCATCCCGGCGGCGGCGGCGAAGGCGATGGCGACGCCGATCCTGAGCTTGAACAGGTTGAGGACCTGCTTCACTTCAGCGGCCAGACCGTGGACAGGTACTTCCAGTTGATGAAGTAGTACAGGACGAACGCGGTCAGGAACACCATCGCCAGCACGAAGGTTCCCGGCGCAGCCATGCCGGCCGAGCCGTGTCCGACGATGACCGGCTGGCCCGCCGCGACCGGTCTTGGCGCCACGCCGTCCTTGGCGCGCACGTGCTTGAACTCGGGCGTCGTGATCCTCTTGCCGAGGAACACCGACCACACGGTGATCAGCAGGTACATGCCGCCGCCGACGATGGCGATCAGCCCGGTGATGCCGGCGAGCGCCATCATCAGCCATGCGGCGCCCGGGAACTCGTGCGGGAAGGCGTTGCCGGCGAAGCTGATGTCCCAGTGCCGGCGCGGCACGCCGAGCGTGCCCGCGCCCATCAGGAACAGCGCCACCGCGCTCATGCCCAGGCCGAAGACGTAGGGCTGCCACTTGGCCAGGGTAGGAAAGGCGAGCTCGCGGCGGAACAGCACCGGGATGAGGAAGTAGGTGAGCCCCATGAAGGCGAGCGTGGTGCCCACCACCACGGTGGCGTGGAAATGCCCCGGCACGTAGATGGTGTTGTGGATGATGAGGTTGAGCTGCTCGGTGCCCATCATCACGCCCGAGATGCCGCCGAGGAAGCCGAAACCGATCAGCGAGATGAACATCGCCGAGAACGACGGGTTGCCCCACGGCGCCTTGCGCAGCCACTCGAACAGGCCTTGTGTGTATCCCTTCTTGCGCTGCGCCACCTCGATCGAGCCCGGCACCGTCAGGCCGTGCACCATGGAGGCGAGCACCGCGAGGTACATGGCGTAGCTGGTGTTGAAGATCTTCCAGTTCGAGGTCAGTCCCGGATCGGCGAGCAGGTGGTGCGCGCTCGCCAGCTGCAGGAACAGGATATAGAGCAGGAACGCCGTTCGGCTCACCTTTTCCGACATGGGCTTGGCGCCGAACACGATTGCCGCGATCGCGTACCAGACCGAGACGTGCGCGGCGACGTTGATCTGCTGCGAGGAGTGCCCGAACGCCCACCACACGGTCTTGTACATGAGCGAGTCGATGTGCTCGATCAGCCCCACCGACCAGAGGAAGGTCGGAATCAGGATGATCGCGCCAGCCGCGATGGTGAACACCGCGATGATCGCGGCGGTGATGGCGCCGAAGGTGACCAGCGGCACCGAATTGCGGTAGGTGCGCTCGGCGCGGGCCACCACCAGTGTGCCGAAGAACACGAAGCAGGCGACCAGCGCCCCCACGGCAAACAGGATCAGCCCGAGGTAGAACGTCGGATGCGCGCCCATCGGCGCGTAGGAGGTGAACATCACGCTCGAGTCGCCGCGGTACACCGAGTAGTTGTTGACCAGCGCCCCGGTCACCATCAGCCAGAAGCCGGCCCACGCGATGCGCGGCGTGGCGAGCCGCGCCTTGAGCAGCGTCGAGCTGGCGAAGTAGAGCACCGCGATCTCGAAGAAAATGACCCAGAAGATCAGCATGTTGATGCCGTGCGCGGTGAGCACCTGGTAGAACATGTCGGGCGGCAGGATGTGCACCGCCTGCCAGCGCGTCAGCACCACGCCGAGGGCGAGGACGCCGCCGATCAGCAGCGACACCACGGCCGCCACCGCGTTCCAGCGCATCAGCTTCTCGGCCGGCTCGTGGAACACCAGCCCGGTGCTCGGGCAGGTGCGGAACATGCGATTGACTGCCATGGCGGTTCTCCCTTCCTGTGCCTTACTTCACGACGTAGAGGCGGCTCGTCATCGTGTGGTGATTGATGCCGCAGTACTCGTTGCAGATGATGGCGTAGGTGCCGGGGTTGGTCGGCGTCACGGTGACGACGTGCTCATAGCCCGGGTGCACCTGGATGTTGATGTTCTCGGGCTGCAGCGAGAAGCCGTGCAGCCAGTCCATCGACATGAGGTGGATGCGGTAGGACTTGCCCGACTCGAGCTCGAGCATCGGGGTCCAGCTCCACAGCCGCGCGATGAGGTACACGTCGCTGCCCGCGGGCGGGCGCACCACCGGCACCTTGAGGTCGCCGCCTTCCTCGCGCACCTTGTGCTTGGCGATCATCTGGTCGGTCTTGCGCACGAAGTCCTCGGGCTTGGCGCGGTAGGCCTCGTTGGACAGGTTCTGCTGCCCGTAGAGGTGCCAGTAGGGCATCATGAAGAACATAATCAGGCACCAGATGAGCGCGATCACGATCCAGAGCAGCTCGGTGCGATCGAGCGGCTCCTTCCACCAGACCTGCTCGGATGTCGACGATATGGTCAAGGGCCACCTCCTACTTGGCGATCGGCAGGGACACGATCTCCATCACGCCCCAGACGATGTACAGCACGGTCGGCATGGCGATGCCCAGAAACAGCAGCAGGAACGGGTTATCCAGCAGCATCTGCATCGCCGGAACCGGCTCGTCGGGCACCTCGTCCTCGATGTGTTCGTTGGTCATCTCGGCCTCCTTGATGATTGGCGACTGGCGCAGTAGAGCAGCCGGCTAGGAGGCCTGATTTGATGTTGATCAAGTTTTTTGCGGCGTCCAAGGGCAAACTCGCGACGCCATGACCATCACCAATAGCGACCGCCGTGCAGTGGCCGCGTGGCTGCTTTTGTGCGCGGCGCTGGTCTGCGCCATTGTCGTCGTCGGCGGAGTCACCCGCCTGACGCGCTCCGGCCTGTCCATCGTGGAGTGGCAGCCGCTGGTCGGGACGATCCCGCCGCTTTCGGCGGCGGACTGGGAGGCGCTGTTCGCCAAGTACCGCGCGACGCCCGAGTACCGGCTGGTGAATTTGGGCATGGAGCTCGAGGGCTTCAAGCGCATCTTCTGGTGGGAGTACTTCCATCGGCTGCTCGGCCGCGTCGTCGGCCTGGTCTACCTGCTGCCGTTCCTGTGGTTCCTTGTGCGCCGCCGCATCGATCGGCCGCTCGCCTGGAAGCTGTGGGGGGTGTTCGCGCTTGGGGCGCTGCAAGGCGCGCTCGGCTGGGCCATGGTGAAGTCAGGCCTGGTGGACGACCCGCGCGTGAGCCAGTTCCGGCTCACCGCGCACCTCGGTGTCGCGCTCGCCATCATCGCGGCGCAGCTCTGGATCGCGCTGGAGCTGCTGCGTCCAACTGCCGGCAGCCGTAGCCGTTTCGCCGTGGCGCTGGCGGGGCTCGTGTTCCTCATGGCCTTGAGCGGCGCCATGGTGGCGGGCCTGCGCGCCGGTGCCGCCTACAACACCTTCCCGCTGATGAACGGCCACCTGGTGCCGCCCGAGGTCCTGATGCTCGAGCCTTGGTGGCGCAATTTCGGCTACAACATGGCCACCGTCCAACTCGTGCACCGCGCCTTTTTCTGGCTGCTCGCGCTGCTCATTCCCCTCGCCTGGTGGGCCGGGCGCCGGCAGGCGAGCGCCCTCGCGCTGCTCGCAGCCTTCATCCTGCAGGCGGCGCTCGGCATCTGGACGCTCCTGCTCGGCGTGCCGGTGGCGCCCGCCGTCGCGCACCAGGCCGGCGCCGTGCTGCTGCTCGTCGTCGCGCTGGTCCACGCGCATGCCCGCAAGGCCGCCTGAGGCGCGGCTCGCGGCGGCTGCGGCGACGGGCCTCGGCCTGGTGCTGCTCGTGATCGTGGTGAGCGTCGCGATCCGCCTCGACGCCGAGCCGCTCTTTGCGCTGCGCGGCGTGCATCGCACCGCCGCCTCGCTCGAAGTGCTGGCCATGCTCGCGCTCGCGTGGCTCGCCTGGCGCAGGGCGCTCCTGGTCATCGCGCTCACAGGTTTCCTTTCCGTGCTCGGCATCGCCGCCGGGCAGAAGCCGCCGCCGCTCGCGGCCCTTGGCAACCTGCTCGGCGGGCTCGCGCTTGCCGCCGCGTTCGCCTGGGCGCTCGGCCGTGCGCACGGGCATCGCCCGCAGGGCGCGAGCCGTTTCGCCCATGCCGCCGTGGCGCTCTTCGCCGTGCAATGCGCGCTGGGGGCGTGGCTGGCGCTCTTCGCCGAGGACTTGTGGTCCTGGGCGCTGCTCGCGCATGCCGCGCTCGGGCTCGCGCTCGCGGCCGGGGCGGTGTGGCTCGCGCTGCGACTCGCGCGCGCGGCGCAGCGCTTCGCCCTGCTCGGCGCGGCGCTCGCCGCGCCCGCCGCCGGCATCGCCTCGGCGCTTTTCGAGCAGCCGCTCGCCGCGTCGCTGGCGCACGCCGCGGCGGGCGCGCTGCTGGTCGCGGCGGCCGCCTACGCTCACGCCCGTTTGGCTTGACCCACATCAAGGGAGCCCTCGGCGCGTCTTGCGATGGTGGCGCCATGGAACAAACCGCCGAAGCGCTAATCGACGGCGCGCTGCGTGCGGCGCGCGCGGGCGACTGGGCCGCCTACCGCGTGCGTTTCGCGGCGCTGCGTGACGGCTGCGCCGCGCTCATCGAGCAGCACGAGGAGCTGCGGCAGCATTTCGAGACGCTCGGCGCTGCCGCGCCGCAGTACGACCCCGAGGGCTGCGTCACCGAGTTCGAGGCGCTCGCCACCCTGCTGCGCACCCGGCACGGGGGCGCGCTGCGCGCGTGGCGCCGGCAGCCGCCCGTGCCGCTCGACCTGCGCGGCCTGCAGCCTCCCGAGCCCATCGTGCGCATCTTCGAGGCGCTGGAGCGCTCACCCGGCGAGCCGCTGCGCGCCATCCTGCCGCACGAGCCGGTGCCGCTGTACGCGCTGCTGCGCGAGCGCGGCTTCACCTACAGCGGGGCGCAGCGCGCCGACGGCGGCTACGAGCTGCTGATCGAGCGTTCTTGACCTGGATTTAACCTGGATCAAAGTACCCGGGTGCCGTGCAGCGCACGCTGGGTGTTACATACAGGATCTGTTTACTGAGGGAGGTACCCGTGGCAACTCCGAAAACCCGCCTGGTGCGCGCCGCCGCGTGGCTCGCGCTGCCCCTTGCGGTTGCAGCAGCCCATGCGCAGCCTACGCAGCCCGGCCGCGCCCCGGTCACCGAGCCTGAGATCCGCTACCAGGCGGGCGGCTCGCCGCTGGCGCAGGAGGAGATGCACCAGAACATCGATCCGAAGGCGCCGCCGATGACCAAGGCGGAGTTCGACAAGGGACGCCAGATCTACTTCGAGCGCTGCGCGGGTTGCCACGGCGTGCTGAGGAAGGGCGCGACCGGCAAGCCGCTCACGCCAGATCTCACGCTGGCCAAGGGCAGCGAAATCCTCAAGGTGTTCATCAAGTACGGCTCGCCCGCAGGCATGCCGAACTGGGGCACTTCGGGCGACCTGAACGACGCGGAAGTCGACCTGATGGCGCGCTACATCCAGCAGGTGCCGCCGGTGCCGCCGGAGTGGGGCATGGCGCAGATGAAGTCCAGCTGGAAAGTGATCATCGCGCCGGATAAGCGCCCGAAGAAGAAGATGAACGATTACAACATTTCCAACATCTTCTCGACCACGCTGCGCGACACGGGCGAGGTGGCGCTGATCGACGGCGACACGAAGAAGATCATCAACATCGTCAGGACCGGTTACGCGGTACACATCTCGCGCATGTCGGCGTCCGGGCGCTATCTGTTCGTGATCGGCCGCGACGCCAAGATCAACATGATCGACCTGTGGATGGAGAAGCCCGACAACGTCGCCGAAGTCCGCGTCGGCCTCGAGGCGCGCTCGGTCGATACCTCGAAATACAAAGGCTACGAAGACAAGCTCGCGATCGCCGGCGCCTACTGGCCACCGCAATACGTCATCATGAAAGGCGACACGCTCGAGCCGCTGAAGATCATGGCCACACGCGGCATGACCGTGGGCGACCAGGAATACCATCCGGAGCCGCGCGTGGCGTCGATCGTGGCCTCGCACTTCAAGCCCGAGTTCGTGGTCAGCGTCAAGGAAACGGGCAAGATCCTGATGGTGAATTACGCGGACCTCGACAACATCAAGGTCACCGAGATCGGCGCCGCCAAGTTCCTGCACGATGGCGGCTGGGATTCGAGCAAGCGGTTCTTTCTTGTTGCAGCCAATCAGTCGCACAAGATCGCCGTGATCGACGCCAAGGAGGGCAAGCTGGTGAAGCTGGTCGACGTCGACAAGATACCCCACCCAGGACGCGGGGCGAACTTCGAGCATCCCAAGTTCGGTCCGGTCTGGGCGACCGGGCACCTGGGCAGCGAGAAGATCGCGCTGATCGGCACCGACCCGGTGAAGCACAAGCAAAACGCCTGGAAAGTGGTGCAGATGCTCGACGGACAGGGCGGCGGCAACCTGTTCATCAAGACGCACCCGAAGTCCAGGAACCTCTGGGTGGACACGCCGCTCAACCCGGACTCCAAGATCGCGCAGTCGGTCGCGGTGTTCGACATCCGCAATCTCGAGCAGAAGCCGGTGGTGCTGCCGATCGCGGATTGGGCGGGCCTCGGCGAGGGCGCCAAGCGCGTGGTGCAGCCCGAATACAACAAGGCGGGCGACGAGGTGTGGTTCGCGGTGTGGAGCGCGAAGAACCAGGAATCGGCGCTGGTGGTGGTCGACGACAAGACCCGCAAGCTGAAGACCGTGATCAAGGACCCGCGCATCATCACGCCGACCGGGCATTTCAACGTCTACAACACGACGCACGACATTTACTAGGAGGTCTGCAGCATGAAGCTCTTTGTTGGAGTATTGGTCGCCGCAGGTGCGGTTATTGCAGCCCCGGTGCAGGCCGATGAGGCGCTCGCCAAGAAGCACAACTGCCTCGCCTGCCACCAGCTCGACAAGAAGTCGGTCGGCCCCGCCTACAAGGACATCGCCAAGAAGTACAAGGGCCAGGCCGGCATCGAGGCGAAGCTCGCCGAGAAGGTGAAGAAGGGCAGCGCGGGCGTCTGGGGGCCGGTGCCGATGCCGCCCAACGCCGCAGCGCCGGATGCCGACATCAAGAAGCTGGTGGACTGGATCCTGAAGATGGGGTGATCAGCCGAGCGCGTCGAGCGCGTTCTTGAGCGCGAGGCCGAGTTCGGTGTCGCCCTCGAGGACCAGGCGGCGCGAGAAGAACAGCGTGTCGGGATCCTCGCGCCGCAGCGCGAGCGCAAGGTAGTCGCCGAGGCTCGCGCGCATGGTGACGTCGGGCGCGCCGAAGGCGGGGCGCAGGCCGATCGCGTCCAGGGTGAGTTGCGGCCCGAAGCCCAGGCCGGCGACCTCCAGGCGCAGCACCTTGCCGCGCAGCGGCGCGAGCGCGTCGCGCAGCCTGCCTGGCGGCAGCGGGATCATGCCGCCTCCATGCCGGGACGGCCGTGCCAGAAGCCGTTCCACAGCCTGCCCGGCGAGAACGCGGCGAGCGCTTTGCGCGCATCGTAAGTGCTGAGTCCGCCGTCGCAGGCGGCCCGCAGCACCCGCAGCACCTGGGGCGTGTCCCGCGACTGGGGGCTGATGCGCAGCAACCCCGCGCCCGCCTCGCGCAGCGCGGACAGCTCCTCGACGAGGCAATACACGCCCGCCGAGAGCGTCTGGACGCCGTTCGCCGCGAGAAACGGCTTTCCCTCGCGCGTGTCGAGCACCATGCCGTCGGGAAAGTCGATGCAGGCGTAGCCGCAATCCTCCTTCTGGCGGTTCATGCGCCGCGCCGTGAAGCAGCGCGCGGAGAACGCGAGCGGCATGCGGCCGTAGCCGAACACCTCCGCCTCGAGCCCCGTGGGCCGCTGCGCGAGGATGCCGGCCACGATCTCGCGCGTCGCCTCCAGCGGCGCCACCCAGCGCGTCGCGCCCATCTCCGCCACGATGGCCAGGGTCTGCGGGTTGTAGACGTTGAGATGCGGGCCGGCGACCCAGCCCTCGGCGCCGGCGAGCAGGCGCGCCGCGCCCCAGTCGTTCGCCTCTACGCGAAAGCGCCCGTTCGCGGCCGCGCGGCGCACGAGCTTGAGGTCGCCCTCGGACTCGGTGAGCGCCTGCGCCGAGAGCACCACCTCCTTGCCGGCCGCGGCGAGCCGCTCGCCGATCGCCAGCCAGTCCTCGAACGCCACCTCGTGGCGGCGCGAGCACACCACCTCGCCGAGGTACACCGTGTCCACCGGCGCCGCCGCGATCTCCTCGTAGAAGCGCAGCACCGCGGCGCGCGGCCAGTAGTACAGCAGCGGCCCGAGGGCGAGCTTCATTTCCACGGCCGCGAGAACGCGCCGAGCGTGTGCTGGCTGCCTTCGGCGTGGCGATCGAGCGCGGCGAGCCAGGCGGGACGCGGCGCGAACGCGCCCGCCTTCCAGGCGTCGATCGCTTCGCGCCACACGCGCGTCACCTGCGCGACGTAGGCGGGGCTGCGCTGGCGGCCCTCGATCTTCACCGCGCGCACGCCGATGCGGCCGAATTCGGGCAGCAGCTCGAGCGTGTTCAGGCTGGCCGGCTCCTCGAACGCGTAGTAGGTCTCGCCGCGCGCCGCGTAGCGGCCCTTGCACACGGTCGGGTAGGCGGCGCGCTCGCCCGGCGCATAGCGGTCGATGAGGATGCCGTTGAGGCGCGACTCCAGCCCGGCCGGCGTCTCGCGCCAGCGCACCGCATGCGCCGGCGAGCAGGCGCCGGCGGTGTTGGGCGATTCGCCGCAGGCGTAGGCGGAGAGCGCGCAGCGCCCCTCGAGCATCACGCACAGCCCGCCGAAGCCGAACACCTCGATCTCCACCGGCGTGTTGCGCGCCACCAGCCCGACCTGCGCGAGCGACAGCACGCGCGGCAGCACCGCGCGCTTCACGCCGAACTGCTGGTGGAAGAAGTTGATCGCCTCGTAGCTGGTCGCCGAGCCCTGCACGGAGAGGTGCAGCTCGAGGCGCGGGTGCGCGCGGCTCGCGTAGCGCAGCAGGCCGGGGTCCGCGACGATGATGGCGTCCGCGCCGAGCCCGGCGGCGCGATCGACGGCGGCGGTCCAGCGCGCCCAATTGGCGGCCTGCGGATAAGTGTTGATCGCCACCAGCACCTTGCGGCCGCGCGCGTGCGCGTAGGCGAGCCCCGCGGCGAGCGCGGCGGCGTCGAAATTCAGGCCGGGGAAATTGCGCGCGTTGGTGTCGTCGCGCAGGCCCAGATACACCCAGTCGGCGCCGTTGTCGACCGCGGCCTTCAGCGCCGGCAGGCCGCCGGCGGGACAGACGAGTTCCATGCTACAGAGGCACCGCCCGCTCCCGGCGCGGGTTCGACGGCAGCGACTCGCCGACGAATCGCGCCACGCGCGCGTCCTCGATGAAGCTGGCGGCCGAATCCGCCGCCAGGATGCGCTCCGGCGTCTGCGGCCGCGCGATCACGTAGCCCTGCACGTAATCGATGCCGGCCTCATGCAGCGCCTCGAGGGTCGCCAGGTCCTCGGCCCATTCCGCGATGGTCTGCATGCCGAGGTTGCGCGCCAGCTCGCCGATCGCCTCGATGATCGCCAGGTTGGCGGGATGCGCGCGCATGCCGCGCACGAAGTTGCCGTCGATCTTGAGCGCGTCCGCGGGCAGTTCCTTCAGGTACGAGAACGAGGTGTAGCCGGCGCCGAAGTCGTCCAGCGCCACGCGGGCGCCCAGGCCGCGCAGGCGGTCGATGAAGCGCCGGGTGTTGGCGAGGTCGTGCAAGGCCACGCTCTCGGTGATCTCTACGCACAGCAGCCTTGCGGCGCGCGGGTGGTCGGCGAGCAGCGCGAAAGCCTCGCGCACGAACTTCTCGTCGTTCAGCGATCCCCCGCTCAGGTTCATGCACACGAAACGGGTCTTCGCCAGCGCCGCGTGCTGCCGGTCGAGCCAGTCCAGCGTTTGCGTGAGTACCCATCTGTCGATGACCGCCACGCGGCCGTTGTTCTCGGCCGCCGCGATAATGCTGCCGCCGGGCACCACCGAGCCGTCGGCCTCCGACATGCGCACCAGCACCTCGAAGTCGAGCGATGCGCTAGGCGTGCGCAGCGACATGATCGGCTGCATCGCGAGAAACAGCCCGGCGGGCGCCGTGCCGGCGCCGAGCTGCTTGACCAGGCGCAGCTCCTGCTCGCGGTCCTTGAAGGCGGCAGCATCGCGCTCGTAGACCACCAGCCCGTCGTGATGCCCGCCTTTGGCCGCGCGGCAGGCCTGGTCGGCCATGGAAATGGCGTCGCTCACCGTGGTGCCGCCGGGGACTTCCACCAGCCCGATCGAGCTTTTCACCTGGAACGCCTTGTCCCCCGTCTGGTAGGGCCGGGTGCCGAGCGCATCCACGATGCTGCGGCAGACCTCCGCCGCCGCGCGAATCGGCGCGCCCGGGAACACGAGCACGAACTCGTCGCCGCCGATCCGGCCTACGGCGTGGCCGCCGGCGAGCATCCCTTCGATGCGGCGGCACACCTGCCGCAGCACATCGTCGCCCGCGACGTGCCCGAACAGGTCGTTGATCAGCTTGAAGCGGTCCAGGTCCAGATAGGCGAGCGCGAGCGACCGGCCGGCCGGCAGCCGCGCCACCTCCGCCGCAATGCGCCTTTCCAGCCCGCGCCGGTTCAGCACGCCGGTCAGGGCGTCGTTGTGCGCGAGGAAGCGCAACCGCTGGGTGGCCTGATAGCGTTCCGTGGTGTCCTGCACGTAGCCCTCGATCCCGCTTTCGGCCGGCGCGACCTTGACGAAAAACCATCTCGGCTCCTTGTCCGCCGCCTCGGCGCTGCGCACCTCGAACTCGTGCACCGCGCCCGCGCGCGTTGCGTCCCGCAGCTTGTCCCAGGCGCCCGGCTCGAAGAAGTCGCTCCAGCGGTGCGTGCCGCCGCGCGACGGGTCCACGCCGAGCATCTGCACCAGCGCCGGGTTGACGCGCAGGAAGGCGCCGTCCATGCCCAGCGTGAACAGGCCGATGGGGATCGCCTGATAGGTGGTCCGCAACTCGGCCTGGGCGCCCAGCCTTGCCTGCCGTTCCTGGCGCATCTGCTCGGCGATCGCCAGGGCCACCAGCAGGCTGGAGGCCAGCGCCGCGGTCACGCTGTTGATCGCGCCGATGAGAAGCTTTACGCCGAGCGCGGCGGCCACGACCTCATAGAGCCCGGCGCACAGCACCACCGCGAGCGAGGCGCTGTACCACATGGCCACCTTCGAGCGGGTCACCGCGAGGATGCGCGCCAGCAGGAAGGCGAGCACCCCGATGCCGACGGCGACCGTGAGCCACATGAAAGGCAGGAACTGGGCGAAGGGCAGCAGCGCCGCGGCGGCGAGCAGCGCCAGGCACGACAGCTGGGCGACGCGCAGCGCCCACGCGTGGCCTACCTGCTTCAGGTCGTCGCGGAACAGGTGCCGGAACAGCGCATAGGTGAGGACGACGTACACGGCGATGGTCAGCTGCCGCGCGGGCAGGATCCAGTCCGGGGGTACGGCGCGCTCGAACCACTGCATATCCCAGCCGGCCGAGATCGCGCCCAGGCGCAGGCTCGCCACCAGCCACGCCGCGAACAGCACGTACATCGAGTCGCGGTTGATGATCCCGGTCACCAGCACGAACAGCGCCAGCACGATCAGCCCGCCGTCGAGCAGCCCGGCGCTACGGTGAAACTGCTCGACCGAGTCGCGCAGTTCCTCGGGACTCCACTGCAGCGCGGAGATGCGCGCCGGTCCCGCGTACGTGGCCCGGCATAGCACCGTGGCGGGCGCCTCCCGTGCCGCCAGCTGGAGGGCGAAGCCGGCCTTGACCGCCCGCATGCGGCCAGCCGACGCGGTGCGCGAGACCCGGCCCAGCGGCACGAGCGCGTCGCCCTCCCAGCACTCGGCCTCGACGGCGTGCCGGGAGGGCAGCTCCACTTCGCTGCCGCCCGCAGCCGGGACCGCGGCGAAGCTGAACCAGAACGGCGACTCCGAGAGCCGCGTGTCCTGGTGGGCGACGCTCGCGCGCTGCTGCAGCCGCGCCAGCGCTTGCCCCGGCGCGAGAGCCGCGTCGGTCTGCTCCAGCACGCGCAGTTCGAGCGGCCGCGCGCCGGCGACGCGGTACTGAGGCTCCCAGTCCGCGAGCGCGACCCAGGTCAGCGCCGCGATGGCGACCGGCACGCCGTACGCGCACAGGCCGTAGATCAGCGCATCGAGCGAGAAGCGCGGCATGCGTGCGGCTAGGCCTCGGCCGCCGCGCGCATGGGCAGGCTGGCCGGCTGCACCCAGCTCGCGCCGCTCGGCTCGGCGCCGCGCATGTCGATGTCGGGGTGGTGCGTGCGGCAGAACAGCCCGTACAGCGAGTGCTCGGCCTGCCGCCAGCGCGCCTCGGCCGATGCCAGCTCGAACGCCAGCACGCGGTGCGGGATGTTGCCGGCGTGGGCGAGCGGCACGAACCCGCGGCCCGGGAACACGTCCTGGAACAGGAGCGCCTCGTATTGCCGGTCGAGCGGCGCTCGCGCGCCGATCACCATCCAGTCGATCCCCGCGCGCCGGCAGTACAGGTAGAACGCCTTGAACAGCAGGATCTTCACCACGCGGCCGATGCGGCTCGCGCACACGCCGAGGCGGGTCGCCTCGGCGAGCTTGCTGTGGCGCAGCCAGGCGGGAAGCGCCACCGACTGCTCGAGGGCGAGCGCGTGATGGCAGTTGGTCTGGATGCGCATCGTGCCGAGCGGCGCGCCGTCGAGCTTGGACTCCGCCAGCAGCACCACCGCGCCGGCGTCGTGGTCCCCGGGCTCGGGCGCCTGCAGCAATTGCGCCAGCGCGGGCACATGGCGGGCGTAGGCGGCATGGCGGATCTGGACCGCCTGGTGCAGCTCGCTCTCGCTGCGCGCGATCCTGACCGTGAACGGCATGCGCTGCGGCGAGCTGAACGGAACGACATTGGCGTGATGAGTGGCGTTCATATCGGATGTCCCTCCCGGTGATGGTTAACGACGGTACCCCCCGAAACACCTAGCAGGTCGTCGCCGCGCCGGAAATGCTGCCGTGGTGATTTGTTGACCGCGGATAAATATACGCTCGCGCCTCAGCCGCCGCGCCGCAGGCGCTCAAGGTCGGGAATGCGCACTGCGCGGCCGTTCATCTCGATGAGCCCGTCCGCCGCGAGGTCGTGCAGGATGCGCGAGAAGTGCTCCGGCGTCATGTTGAGGCGCGAGGCGATGACGCTCTTGCCGGGTGTGAGGTGCACTTCCACCGGCTTGCCGTTGCCGGTGAGCTCGGCGACGTCGGCGAGCAGGTAGCCGATCACGCGCTCCTGCCCGGAGCGCAGCGTGTAGGCCTCTACGTCGCGCACCAGGCCGTGCAGGCGCTGCGCCAGGCCCGAGAGCATGCGCCGCGAGAATCCGGGGTCGCGCCCCAGTTCCTCGAGCACCGCGTGCTTGGCGACGTGCAGCAGCATCGAGTCCGAGAGCGCCTGCGCGAACACGATATAGGGCTTGTCGAGGAACATCAGCGCCTCGCCGAAGCTCTGCCCCGGGCTGACGATCTCGATCACCTTCTCGATGCCCTGCGGCGAGGTGAAGCCGAGCTTCACCTGCCCGTAGACGACGACGTGGAAGCCGACGCAGGGGTCGCCGCACTGGAACACCGACTGGCCCTTGGGCGCGTGGATCGGCACGGTGGCGGCGGCGACGCGGTCGAGCTCCTCGCGATTCATCTCGCTGAACATCGGCAGGTTGGCGAGGAACGCCTGGGTCTTGATCTGCAGCGGCCGCTTGCTCATCGGCTCGTGCCCTCGGAGCGGGTGATCTTGTTGTGCACGTTGTACTTGCCCACGGGCTTGCGCATCGGGATGCGCTTCACCTCCCGCAGCGTCTGCGCGTCGAACACGATGATGGCGCCGTCCTGCTCCCACAGGCTGGCGAGCGCGTAGCGGCCGTAGCGGTCGAACTCAACGTGGGCGAGCGTCTTGCCGGGCTCGGGCGTGAGGTGCGCCACCACTTCCAGCGTGTCCTTGTCGATGACCTGCAGCGTGTCGCGGCCCTGCGGGCCGATCATCGAATCCACCCACACGGTGCGCACGTTCTCGTGGCTGCGCAGGAAGAAGCCGGCGCCGAGCGTGCGCACCTGCCGCACCGTCTTCCAGCTGCCGACGTCGATCACGCTCACCACGCCCTCGCGCAGGTTGGGTGTCGCCATCACGCGCCGGCCCTGGCGCTCCCAGCTGATGCCCGAGCCAAGGTGCGGGAGCCCGGGCAGCTCGACCGTCGCGATGGCGCGGCGCACGTCGAGGTTTACTACCTGGCCGAGCTTGCCGTCGCGGGCGGTGCCCATCAGCTGGCGGTAGTCGGGGGTGAAGAAGAAATCGTCGAGCACGTCGGCGAGCAGCGTGCGCCGCGGGTGGAGGAAGCCCGGCACGAAGCTGCCTTCCTTCATCCGGTAATCGTGCACCAGGCCGGTCGCGATCGGCTCGGCCCGCGGGTCGTAGGAGATCTCCCAGACTTCCGCGACGTCCTTCAGCGCGGCGATGAAGCTCTTGCGCGGCGCCGCGTCGTAGACCGCCGACACGCGAGATGGCGCGGGAAGTATCTTCACCAGTTCCAGCTCCGCGTCCAGCAGCACCAGGGTGTGCGGCAGGTAATTCGCCACCATCACGTACCTGCCGTCGGAGGACACCGCGGCGTTGCGCGTGTTGATGCCGGCGCGCACCTCGGCCACGGTCTTCAGGTTCCACAGGTCGAACTTGGAGATCCAGCCGTCGCGCGAGGCGAAGAACACGTAGCGACCGTCGGGCGTGAACTTGGGCCCGCCGTGCAGCGCATAGCGCGAGGCGAAGCGGTGGATCGGCTCGAGCCGGTCGCCATCGAGGATCGTCACGTGGTGGTCGCCGGCCTCGACCACCACGAACAGGTTGAGCGGATCGGCGCCGAACTGCGGCGTTGCCGGCAACGTGCCCGGGGCGTGCTGCACCACACGCGAGGCGCGGATGTCGGCCTCGCTCCAGGCCGGCGCGGGAACCAGCGGCGTGTAGATGAGCTCGACCAGCTTCGCGAGTTCCTCATCCCGCAGTTTCTCCCGGAAAGCGGGCATCTGCACGCCGGGCCGGCTCTGCGCGATCATGCGCGAGGCTTCGGGCTTCTTCAGGCGCGACAGATTCTCCGGCAGCAGGGCGGGTCCCATGCCGCCCAGGCGGCCTGCCCCGTGGCAGCTCGCGCAGTGTGTCTGGTAGAGGTCCTCGGGCAACACTGCTGCCGGGACAAGCAAGGCGACGAGCAAAAGCCACCTCATGCGGCGAGCTCCGCGTTGTCGAGGTAGCAGGCGGGGTCCTCGCCCCAGGGGTCGCCGCTCGTCTTCATCGCGCGCACGCGCGTGTTGCCGCCGCAGACGTCGACGTAGGCACAGCTCGCGCAGCGGCCCTTCAGCGCTCGCGGGCGCGCCTTGAGGCCGGCCATGATGGGATGGCGCGTGTCCTGCCAGATCGCGCCGAACGGCCGGGTGCGCACGTTGCCCAGGGTGCAGTCCCACCACATCGTGTCGGGGTGCACGTTGCCGAGGTTGTCGATGTTGGCGACGTTCACGCCCGAGCTGTTGCCGCCCCACTCGGCGAGCTTGGCGCGCAGGTGCTTCTCGTCCAGCCCCGGCACGTGCGCGCGCGCCCAGCGCAGGAAGTAGACGCCGTCGGCGTCGTTGTTGCCGGTCACGAACTCCTTGTGCGCGCCGCGCTGCGCGTACTCCCAGCAGCGCTCGAACAGGAGGTCCATCGCCGCGCGCGTAACGCGGAACTGTGCGTCGTGCTTGCGATTGACGTTGCCGCGGCCGGCGTAGTTGAGGTGCGAGAGGTAGAACTTGTCGATGCGCTCGGCCTCCGCCAGGTCGAGCAGCGCCGGCAAGTCGGCGGCGTTGTCCTGGGTGAGCGTGAAGCGCAGGCCGACCTTGACTCCCATGTCGCGGCACAGCCCGATGCCGTTCAGCGCCTTGTCGTACGCCCCTTCCTTCCTGCGGAAGCGGTCGTGGGTCTCGCGCAGCCCGTCGAGGCTCACGCCCACGTAGTCGAAGCCCGTGGCGGCGATGCGGCCCGCGAGCGGCACGTCGATCAGCGTGCCGTTGGTCGACAGCGCCGTGGTGAAGCCGAGCCCCTTGGCGCGCGCGGCGATGTCGAAGAGGTTCTTGCGCAACAGCGGCTCGCCGCCCGAGAGGATGAGGGCCGGCACGCGCGCCGCCTTGAGGTCCTCCAGGACGCGGAACACCTCCGCGGCGGAGAGCTCGCCCGGGAAGTCGATGTCGGTGGAGATCGAGTAGCAGTGCAGGCAGGTGAGGTTGCAGCGGCGCACCAGGTTCCAGATCACCACCGGGCCGGGCGGCGCTGCGGTCTTGCGCACGGGGGTGGGGTGCAGGATCTCGTGCATGAAGCGGGAGACGCGGAACATGTCAGGCGAGCCTCATGCCGGTTTTCTTCAGGATGCGCACGCTGTACAGGACGTCGCTCGCGCGCAACGCCGGCCCGAGCAGGCCGCGGATCTCGCGCAGGTGCGCCTCCGTCTCGGACCTGCTGCGCCCGTGCACCATGGCGAACAGGTTGTAGCGCCACTCGGGCAGCCGGCGCGGCCGCCGGTAGCAGTGGCTGACGCACGGCAGGGCGCCCACGCTCGCGCCCAGTTCGTCCACGGCGTCGTCGGCGACATCCCACACCGACATCGCGTTGGCCGTGTAGCCGAGCGCATAGTGGTTGGGTACGGCGCCGATGCGCCGGATGCGGCCGTCGGCGAGCATCGCCTCGAGGCGCGAGAGCAGTTGCGCCTGCGAAATACCGACCGCGTCGGCGACCGCGCGGTAAGGCTCGGCTGCGAGCGGCAACCCGGCCTGCGTGGCGCGCACGATCGTCTCGTCCAGCGCGTTCATGCGGGGAGCCTCAGGTCGATGAAGTACTCCTGCTCGCGTGGCAGATCGAGCAGCGGGTAGCCGGCTTGCGCCTCGATCGCGGCGATGACCTGCGGGATCTGCGCGCGCGAGCCGGTGGCGAGCACGAACCACATGTTGTAGCGGTGCGCGCGCTCGTAGTTGTGCGCCACCTCCGGGTGCGCGTTCACCAGCGCCGCGACGCGCTCGAAATCCTCCGCCGGGACGCTCATCGCGCACAGGGTGAAGGCGCCGCCCAGGCGCTCGGCGTCGTACATCGGGCCGAAGCGCGTAAACGTGCCCGCATCGAGCATGGCTTGCAGCTTCGCGATCAGGGTCGCCTCGTCCGCGCCCAGTTCCCGCGCCGCCGCGTCGTACGGCCGCTCGGAGAGCGGGAAGCCGCCCTGCAGGCGATTGACGATGGCGCGCTCGAGCTCATCCATAGCGGGCGGCGCGCTGGCTGAAGCAGCGCTTGCTGAAGAGCACCGCGCGCGGGTACTCGCCCATCCCGTGCTGCGCGCACAGGCGCTCGATCGATTGCGTCACGCCCGCGCGCTCGCGTCCGTGCACCATGCAGTACAGGTTGTACGGCCATTCGGGCAGGGCGCGCGCGCGCCGGTAGCACAAGGTCACCGCCGGGTCGGCGGCGAGGCGGCGGCCGTCGTCGCCGGCGTCGTCGTCGGGCACGTCCCAGACCACCATGGCATTCGCCTCGTAGCCCAGGCGCCGATGCCTGACCACGGCGCCGATGCGGCGCACGAGCCCGGTGTCGAGCCAGCGGCGCAGCGTGCCGATGACCTCTTCCTCCGGCAGCTCGAATCCGGCGAACGGACGCGGCTCAAGCGGCAGTCCCGCAGTGACGCAGGCAGCGAGCCGCCTGTCCGTCTCGTTCAGCGGGGGGACCGGCCCCTGCTGCCGCTCGCGCGGCACCGAATGGTCCGCGAGATCGAACCCGAGATCGATGTGGAATTCCTCGAGCAGCGGCAGCCGCAATACCGGCAGTGCCGTCTCGTTCTCGATGCAGGCGAGCGTCCATTGCAGCGCCGCGTTCGACTGCGCTGCGGCCACGAACCACAGGTTGTAATGGTTCTCGCGCTCGTAGTTGTGGTTCACGCCCGCGTGGCCGCTCACCTGCCTGGCCACGGTTTCCAGCCGCTCGGGCGGCGCCGCCATCGCCGCGAGCGTGCTCGCGCCTACGGTATTGGGCCGGAACACGGGACCGATGCGATCGATCAGCCCCTGGGACTTGAGCTGCCCGAAGCGCTCGATCACTTGGTCCTCGTCCAGCCCGCAAGCCTTCGCGATCTCGGCGAAGGGCCGCGGCACCAGCGGAAAGCCGCGCTGCCAGGAGTTGAGGAGCCGGAAATTGGTCGCGTCGAGCATCTCAGAATCCCGTCATCGCGCCGCGCGAGGTGAGGAAGATGCCGCTCGGGCTCTCGGCCGGGAGCCGCGCCAGCTCGGCGTAGGTGGCGGTGTCGACCACCACCACGGCGCCGTCGTCGCGCGAGGAGATCCAGGCCTGCTCGCCGCGCGGCGTGAATTCGAGGTGCAGTACCGCGCGCCCCGGGCGCAGCTCGCGCACCACCTGCATCGTCGCGACGTCGATGACCTGCACCACGTCGTTGCGCGGGAAGGCGAAGTTCACCCACACGCGGCGCCCGCCGGGCTGCGCCACCGCGAACACGGGCTGGCCGTGCACCGCGATGCGCCCCGCCTCGGTCCAGGTGACGCTGTCCAGCACCAGCACCTCGTGGCGGCCGATTGCGGGCAGGAAGAGGTAGCGCCCGGCGACCGCCCAGCCGCGCAGGTGCGGCATCTTGTACACCGGCAGCGGCTCCTCGCCGCGGCCGTAGCCGCCGAGGATGCGCCGCGCGCCCGCCTGCGCGTCCCACAGGTCCACCAGCGCGAGGCCGTCCTCGCCGAACAGGCCGGCGATGTAGTGCCGGCCGTTGGGCGTGATGAAGCCGTCGTAAGGCTGCCTGCCGACGCCGCCGATCTTGCGCACCCCCGGGCGGCGCGGGTCGGAAGCGTCCACGATCCAGATCTCGCCCGCCTCGAACAGGCTGAAGACGAAGCGGTTGCCGGGCGCGTCGGCGATGCCGACCACCTTCGCGCCGGTCGGGACTTCGGACAGCGGCTCGAGCGTTTGCGCGTCGAAGATGCGGATGCCGCCGGGAGCGTAGTTGGCCACCGCCACCAGGCGCCCGTCCTGCGAGATGGCGCCGCCGATGGAGTTGCCGGCCTGGATCACGCGGCGTTCGATGCGCGCGCGCAGCAGGTCCACCTTGCTCAGGCCGCCGTCGCGCCCGAACACGTAGGCGTAACGGCCGTCGCGCGAGAACACCATCGAGGCGTGCGACAGGTCGCCGAGGCCCTCGATGCGCCCGAGAACCGAGCGGCCGGTCGTCTCCACCAGCATCACGCGGCCGGAGGCGCGCTCCACGACCAGGCCGAGATCGCCCGTGCCGCGCAGGGGCGGCGCGGCGCAGGCGGCGATGCCCAGCGACAGTGCTGCGATGGCCAGAGGCCTCATTTGGGCAGCCCCTTCCTGAGCTGCTCCACGATCCAGCGCGCTTCGGCTTCCGACAGGTGCGCGCTCCAGGGCGGCATCGGCGTGCCGCGCCGGCCGTGCAGGATGACGAGGCGCATCTGTTCCGCGTCCTTGGCGGCGAGCGCCGTCGGCTCGAGCGAGGGGCCCAAACCGCCCTTCAGCGTGAAGCCGTGGCAGGCGCCGCAGTCCTGCCGCACGAGGTGCAGCAGCTCGGCGCGGCGAGCCGGCGCGGGATCGTCCGCCGCTGCCGCCGCAGAGGCCGCCGCCAGCGCCAGCACAGCCGCAATTCGATGCATGCCACAAGGGTGCCGCAGGGCGGCGCGCAACACTTAACCTAGATCAAAGCCGCAGCCCGCGCGGCCAATAGAGTTGGCGCAATGAGCATCATGCCGGCCGTGGACCGGACTTCCCTGCCGATCGCGCTCTAAAAGCTGCTGCCGGAGGAGGCGACGCCCGCCGCCGCAGCGGCCTGAGCGGCGATGGTGTGGAACTCGCAGGCGACGCCGCTGGCGCGCAGCAGCTGCATGCTTTCGCGCGCGCGGCGGCCGCTGCCGGCGACGCCCGTCACCGATGCGTGCGCCTCGAGCGGCGCCTTGGCGTCCATCGCCACCCAATCCACGAGCGGCAGCACCTCGGCCAGGCGCCGCGGCACGATGCCGGCGGTGTGCAGGCCGACGAGAAAGCCGAGCGCCTTCACCTCGCGCATCGCCTGCGCGAGCCCGGCCTGCAGCGTCGGCTCGCCGCCGCTGAACACCACCGCCTCGAGCAGCCCGCGCCGGCGCTCGAGAAAGGCAAGCACCTCGCGCCACGCGATCTCGTCCGTGCCGCGCGGCGCCTGCAGGTGCGGGTTGTGGCAGTAGCCGCAGCGCCAGGCGCAGCCCTGGCAGAACACCACCGCGGCGAGCCGGTCGGGAAAGTCGCTCGCCGATAGCCGCGTCAGGCCGCCGACGCGGAGCACTTCGCTTCCTCGAAGAACCTGCGCTCGTGGAACTCGCCCTTCTTGCCCTGATTGAAGGAGGACACCGGGCGGTGGTAGCCCATCACGCGCGTCCAGATCTCGCACGCCGCCTTGCACTGCGGGCAGGAGTCGTGCTCGCCCGCGAGGTAGCCGTGGCTCGGACAGATCGAGAACGTGGGCGTCACGGTGATGTAGGGCAGCCGGAAGCGCTCCAGCGCGCGGCGCACCAGCGTCTTGCAGGCCTGCGCCGAGCTGATGCGCTCGGTCATGTACAGGTGCAGCACTGTGCCGCCGGTGTACTTCGCCTGCAGCTCCTCCTGGCGCTCCAGCGCCTCGAAGGGATCGTCGGTGAAGCCGACCGGCAGCTGCGAGGAGTTGGTGTAGTACGGCATGTCCGCGCTGCCCGCCTGCAGGATGTCGGCGTAGCGCTTGCGGTCCTCCTTGGCGAAGCGGTAAGTGGTGCCCTCCGCCGGCGTCGCTTCCAGGTTATACAGGTGCCCGGTTTGCTCCTGGAACTCGACCATGCGCGCGCGCACGTGATCGAGAACCCGGCAGGCAAGATCGTGCCCCGAAGCGCTCGTGATGTCGTGCTCGTCGCCCGTGAAGTTGCGGATCATCTCGTTCAGCCCGTTCACCCCGAGCGTGGAGAAGTGGTTGCGTAGCGTGCCGAGGTAGCGCTTGGTGTAGGGGAAGAGGCCGGCGTCCATGTGGCGCTGGATCACCTTGCGCTTGATCTCGAGGCTGGTGCGGCCGATCTCGAGCAGCTCGTCGACGCGCGCGAGCAACGCCTTTTCATCGCCCCTGTGCAGGAAGCCGAGGCGCGCGCAGTTGAGCGTCACCACGCCCACCGAGCCGGTCTGCTCGGCCGAGCCGAACAGGCCGTTGCCGCGCTTGAGCAGCTCGCGCAGGTCGAGCTGCAGCCGGCAGCACATCGAGCGCACCATGTTGGGCTCGAGGTCCGAATTGACGAAGTTCTGGAAATACGGCAGCCCGTACTTCGCCGTCATGGCGAACAGCTCCTGCGTGAGCGGGCCGTCCCAGTCGAAGTCCTTGGTGATGTTGTAGGTCGGGATGGGGAAGGTGAACACGCGCCCCTTGGCGTCGCCCGCCGTCATCACCTCGATGTAGGCGCGGTTGATCATCGCCATTTCCGGCGCGAGCTCGCCGTAAGTGAAGGCCATCTCCTCGCCGCCGATCACCGGCACCTGGCTTTGCAGGTCCTCCGGGCAGGTCCAGTCGAAGGTGAGGTTGGTGAAGGGGGTCTGCGTGCCCCAGCGCGAGGGCACGTTGAGGTTGTAGACCAGCTCCTGGATCGACTGCTTCACCTCGGCGTAGGACAGCCGGTCCTTGCGCACGAACGGCGCCATGTAGGTGTCGAAGGAGCTGAAGGCCTGCGCCCCGGCCCACTCGTTCTGCAGCGTGCCGAGGAAGTTGACGATCTGGCCCACCGCGCTCGACAGGTGCCGCGCCGGCGCGGCCTCGACCTTGCCCGGCACGCCGTTGAGCCCTTCGGCGAGCAGCGTGCGCAGCGACCATCCGGCGCAGTAGCCCGCGAGCATGTCGAGGTCGTGGATGTGAATGTCGCCCTCGCGGTGCGCGCGCCCCACCTCCGGCGGATAGACATGGGAAAGCCAGTAATTGGCCGTCACCTTGCCGGCGACATTCAGGATCAGCCCGCCGAGCGAGTAGCCCTGGTTGGCGTTGGCGTTGACGCGCCAGTCCTGGCGCTCGAGGTACTCGTTCATCGACGCGGCGACGTCCACCACCGTGCGCCGGTCCTCGCGCAGCCGCTTGTGCTGCTCGCGGTAGACGATGTAGGCGCGCGCGGTGGCGACGTGGTCGGCGGCGATCAGCACCTGTTCGGCGACGTCCTGGATGTTCTCGATGGTGGGCGTGGCGGCGCTGAAGCGGTGCGCGAGCACCTTGACCGCCTGCGCGGCGAGCGCGTGGGCCTGCGCCTCGCCGTACTCCGCGGTCGCCGCACCGGCGCGCGCGAGGGCGGCGGCGATCTTGCCGCTGTCGAACGGCGCGAGCCTGCCGTCGCGCTTGATCACCGCCAGCGGCAGCGCGGCTGCTGTCCGCGACAGGGCCCTAGATCTAGTGGTCTCCATGGTTTGTACCCCCATATGTTGTTATTGGAGGCCACACTCTAGCCCCGCGGGGCGGGCCGCGGTCAATGCCCTGCGTTGACGCAGATCAATTCTGCTGCGCGGGGCGCTATGATGGGCGACGCAGCCGCCATGCCAGCCGCCGAACCCACCCTCGCCGCGTACCGGAACCCGCTGGCGCGCTATTTCGCCGCGACGCGGCCCGCGTTCCTGGGCGTCACGCTGGTCGGCTGCCTGCTCGGGCTGGCGGCCGCTTTCGCCGACGGCGTCGCGCTGGACGCGCTCACCGCGTTCCTGACGCTCGCTTTCGCGCTGGTCGCGCACGCGGGCATCAACGTGCTCAACGACTACTACGATGCGCTCAACGGCAGCGACGCCGCCAATGCCGAACGGCGCTTTCCGTACACCGGGGGCAGCCGTTTCATCCAGAACGGCGTGCTGAGCCTGCGCGCGACGGGCGTTTTCGGCTACAGCCTGCTCGCCGCGGTGGTGCCGGCCGGGCTCTGGCTCGCGCAGCATTCCGCGCCCGGCCTGATAGGGATCGGGCTGGCGGGACTCGCGATCGGCTGGGCGTATTCGGCGCCGCCGCTGAAGCTCATGAGCCGCGGCCTCGGCGAGGCGGCGGTGGCGTGCGGATGGCTGATCGTCGTGCTGGGCGCCGACTACGTGCAGCGCGGTGCGTTTTCTGCCACGCCCCTCGCGGCCGGCCTGAGCTACGCCTTGCACGTCGCGAATCTGCTGTTCATCAACCAGTTCCCGGACGTGAAGGCCGACGCCGCCGCGGGCAAGAGGAACCTCGTCGTGCGCCTCGGACCGGATCGCGCGCGCTGGCTCTACCCGCTGATTCTGGGCGCGGCCTTCCTCTGGCTTGTTGGCGCGGTGCTCGCGGGTGCATTGCCCGCACTCGCGCTCGCGGCGCTCGCCTCCGCCGTGCCCGCATGGGGAGCCGCACGTGTGCTGGCGCGGAACGCGCGCCGACCGGAAGCGCTTGACCCGGCGATCCGAGCCACGATCGCCGCGGCGATGCTGCACGGCACCTTGCTGTGCGCCGCGCTGTTCGCCGCCCCGCGTTGACGCGGCTCAGCTCTGCTGCACGGGAGCGGCCGGCTCGCAGCGCAGCAATTCGCGCAGTCCCTCGCCGACCACGATGAGGACGCGGTCGCCGTGGCGGCCGAGGGCGCGTGTCAGGCGCTCCAGCTCGCGGTGCTCGCCCAGCGTCTCGAACGCCAGCACCACGCGCGTGCGCGAGCGCTCCAGCACCGCGCGCAACTGGCGCGCGAGCCGCCGCGCCAGCGCGCGATCGAGCACTCCCGTGACGCGCACCGCGATCTGCGGCTCGGCGCGCGCCGGCTGGCGCAGCGTGAGGCGCACCGCGCCGCGGCGGCGCCAGCGCTGCAGCGAGCTGCGCAACCGTGCGAGCGCGCGCTCGGGGGTCATGGCTGCGCGCCGCGCCGGCACGCCGAAATACCGCTCGGCGTAGTCGCGCATGGCGAGCCCGGAGATCCAGTCGTTCACCGCGAGCGGCAGCAGGTGCGGGCGCGTGAGCGGCAAGCTGCGCAGGAAATGCCAGGCGCGCGCGGCGCCGCCGCGCGCGATGCCGCGCGCGAGCAGGTGCCACACGATGCGCGCCGCCTCCAGCGGGCGCTCGCGCACGAGGCGCGCGGGCGTGCCGAAGTGCGCCAGCTTGTTGCGGATGCGCTCGGCGATGGCGCCGTCGGCGAGCAGCTCGGCGTACAGCCGCTTGTAGCCGGCGGTCATTTCCGCCACGCTCATCAGCTTGGGCACGATGTTGGTGCGCGCGCGCGTGTTGTCGCCGTGCGCGGCGCCCTCGACCAGGCGCCCTTCGCGCTTCAGCCGGTTGTAGAGCGGCGTGCGCGGCAGCGCGGTGAGCAGCCCGACCATCGCCACCATGATGCCGCTGTCGAGGATGAAGCGGCGCTGTTGCCCGAACACCGCCGGCGTGTCGCGGTCGAAGCCGACGATGAAGCCGGCGAGGACGTCGATGCCCGCTGCGTGGATGCGGCGCACCGCGCCGAGCATGTCGCCGGTGGTGTTCTGCGTCTTCGCCGCCTCGCGCAGCGTCTGCGCGTCCGGGGTCTCCAGGCCGAGGAAGGCCCACTCGAAGCCCGCGGCGCGGAATAGCCCGAGCAGCTCGGGGTCGTCGGCGAGATTGAGCGAGGCCTCGGTGCCGAAGCGCATGCGCCGCCCGTGCCGCTCCTGGTAGCCGGCGAGGAAGCGCAGCGTCTGCTTCGCCTTCGCCTTGTTGCCGATGAAGTTGTCGTCGACGAAGAACACCTTGCGCGCGCCCAGGCGCCGCAGACTGTCCAGCTCACGCTCGATCTGCGCCGGCGCCTTGTAGCGCGGCTTGCGGCCGAACATGACGATGATGTCGCAGAACTCGCAGCGGTACGGGCAGCCGCGCGAGAGCTGGAGGGTGGCCGTGGCGTAGCGCTCGAGCTTGAGCAGGTCGAAGCGCGGCAGCGGCGAGTCCTCGAGCTTGACCTCGCCGGTCTCGCGGTACAGTGCCTGCGGCGCGCCGCGCTCCAGCTCGGCGCAGAACCGCGGCCAGAGGTACTCCGCTTCGCCGGCGACGACGTGGTCGGCCACGTCGAGGTATTCCCCCGGGCAGAGCGAGGCGTAGCTGCCGCCGGCGACCACGCGGTAGCCGGCCTCGCGGTAGTAGCGCAGCAGCTGCTTCTGCCGCGGCGCCTGCACGCCCATGCCGCCGATGCCGACGATGTCGGCCGCGGGCCGCAGCGGCAGCGGCTCCACGTTCTCGTCCACGATCGTCACTTCCCAGTGCGGCGGGCACAGCGCGGCGAGCGTGGCGAGCCCGAGCGGCGGGTTGAGCGAGCGTTTGCCGCCGAGCACGCGTTGCAGCGCCCAGCGGAAGCTCCAGAAGCTTTCCGGCTGCGCCGGGTTGATCAGCAGAAGTCGCATCGTGTGCGCCAGCTTGCCACAGCGCGCAGCCGGGGCCGGGCCCGGCAATTGACGCGGATCAACGATGCGCGCTGCGCGCGACGAGATCGGCGTTGGGGCAGAAGGCCTCGAAGCCCTCGCGCCGGTGCGAGGCGAGCCAGGCGTCGCAGCGCGCCTTGTCGGCGCAGGCGACGCAGCGGCGCGTGGCGCGCGCGGTCTCGGAGGCGGCAAACCCGTACGTCGCCGCGGCGTTCAGGGTGGCGCCGTGGCGCGCGAGCATGCGCCGCAGCCGCAGCCGGCCGTCGTCGTGCAGCATGCGCCAGGACTCGGTGAATATTGCATAGAGGACCGCGCCGACCAGCAGGGCCGCGGTCAGAATCAGCAGGATTTCGGCGAAAGAGTCCATATGCCTGTATGCACCTTAGTCCTGTGTGCGGAGGTTTGTTTGATGCAGATCAAGGGCTCGCTGCCTGCCCGGCGCTGAATTGCCCGCATGGACGCGCAGTGCATGCAAGAGGACGCAGCAAGAGAAGCGTTGAGGACGGTCCAAGATCCCGAGGCCGGGATGAGCATCGTGGATCTCGGCCTGGTCTACGCCATCCATTGCGAGCCCGGCCGCGTGCGCGTCGAGATGACCATGACCTCGCCCGCCTGCCCGGTCGCGCCTTACCTGGTGGACGAGGCCGTCGCCGCGATCCGCGCGCTCGCCCCCGAGGGCACCGACGTGCAGGTCGAGCTGGTGTGGGAGCCGCCGTGGACTCCCGAGCGCATGAGCCCGGAAGCGCAGAGCCGGTTCGGCTGGTCCTGAGCGTGCCGCCGCGCTGGCGAGCGCCGCTGCTGGTGCTGGGCTTCGCCTCGCTTGCCCTCGGCATCGCGGGCGGTCTGGTGCGCCTCGGTGCTTCGATCCCCGCGCCGGCGGGCGCGGTCGCCCTGCACGGCCCGTTGATGGTCTCGGGGTTCCTGGGCACCGTGATCGCCCTCGAGCGCGCGGTGGCGCTCGGGCGTCTGTGGGCCTACGCGGCGCCGCTCGCCAGCGGCCTGGGCGGCGTTTGCCTGCTGCTCGGGCTCGTGGTGCCGGGCTTCGCCTTGATGGTCTTCGCCGCGGCGGTGCTCATCGCGGCGTGCGCCGCGGTGTTCGCGCGCCAGCGCTCGCTCGAGATGGCGACGCTGCTCGCGGGCGCCATGGCCTGGCTCGCGGGAAACCTGTTCCTGTTTGCCGGGCAGCCCGCGGTGCCGTGGTGGATCGCCTTCTTCGCGCTCACCATCGGCGGCGAGCGGCTCGAGCTCTCGCGCTATCTCAAGCGCCCGCCAGCCGTACGGTTCTATTTCTTGGTGCTGGCAATCCTTCTTCTGCTTACGCCGCTTGCGCCGCGCTTCATGGGATTGGTGCTCGTGCTGCTCGCGCTGTGGCTGTTCGCCTTCGATCTGGCGCGGATCACCGTGCGCCAGAGCGGGCTGCCGCGCTACGTCGCGGTGTGCCTGCTCGCGGGCTACGCCTGGCTCGCGCTCGGTGGCGTGCTGCTTGCGGCCAAGGTGGCGTACGACGCCGCGCTGCACGCGATCTTCGTAGGCTTCGTGTTCTCGATGGTGTTCGGGCACGCGCCGGTGATCCTGCCGGCGGTGCTGCGGGTTTCGTTTCCCTATCACCCCATCCTATACGCGCCTCTCCTCGTCTTGCATGCTTCGCTCGCCGTCCGCGTACTCGTCTCGATGCCGATCGGCGCCTGGGGCAACGCCGCGGCGATCGCGCTTTTCATCGCTACCGCGGCCGCGCTGGTCCTGAGGCGCGCGAGGGGCGATCGAAGCGTGCCGGGCCGTTGACGGTTTTCCGCAGCAACGTTGATCCGCGTCAAAAGGCGCCGGCCGTTCCCGGGTACGGTGCTGGAGCACAGGAGGCGTTGCATGCTTGGATTGCCCGTTCGAAGCGTCATCGAGCCGCGCAAGCTGGTCGTCGCTGGGCCGCAGACGAGCGTCGGCGAGGCCGCCCGGATGATGAAGGAGAGCAAGGTCGGCGCGGTGCTGGTCGTGGAAAAGGGACGCCTGGTCGGCATTTTCACCGAGCGCGACGCGGTCTACCGCGTCATGGCCCTCGGCTGCGAGCCCGCCACTACCCCGCTCGGCGAGGTCATGACTCCCGACCCGAAGACCGTCGCTCCGGACGAATCGTTCGGCTACGCGCTGCTCCTCATGCACAAGCACGGCTTCCGGCATGTGCCGGTCATCGAGGACGGCCGTCCCGTCGGCGTGGTTTCGGCGCGGCATGCGCTCGACCCGGACCTGGAGGAGTTCGTCGCGGAAGCCGAGCGGCGCAAGCATATCCGCCGGCGCGTCTGATCGCTTCCCGCTCTAGCCGTGCATCGTCAGCCCGCCCGAGACGCTGATCGTCTGCCCGGTGATGAAGTCGGCGTCGTCGCTGGAGAGAAACAGCACCGCGCCCGCAATGTCCTCGGGCTTGCCCAGGCGCCCGATGGGCACCGCGCGGCGGTAGGCCTCGCGCAGCTTGTCCGGATTGCCCGCGCCCAGCATGAACTGCTCGAGCATGTTGGTTTCCGTCAGCCCGGGGCAGACGGTGTTCAGGCGGATGCCCTTGGTCGCCAGCTCGCGCGCCAGCGTCTTGGTGAGGGCGATGATCCCGCCCTTGCAGGCGGAATAGGGCGCCTCGCCCGAGGAGCCCACGCGCCCGGCGTCGGAAGCGATGTTCACCACCTTGCCGCCGCCGCGCTCGACCATGCCGGGCAGCACGCAATGCAGCAGATTCATCGCGCCGAGCAGGTTGATGGAGATGATCTTCTGCCAGAACGCCGGGTCGGACTTGAGGAACGGCATGAACATGTCCCAGCCGGCGTTGTTGACCAGGATGTCCACCGGGCCCGCTGCGGCCACTGCTTTCTGCACCGCCGCGTAGTCGGTGATGTCGATGCTCGGTTCGCCCTTGAGATCGAAGATGGCGACGCGCGTGCCTTCAGCCTTGAAACGCTCGGCGATCGCCGCGCCGATGCCGGCGGCGCCCCCGGTGACGATGGCGGTCTTGCCTTTGAGTCCTCTCATCTGATCTCCTCCGGAATCACTGCGGTCGCCTCGAGTTCGATCTTACCCGGCGCATCGAGAAGATCGGACACGAAAATCATGCTCATCGCGGGGTAGTGCTTGCCCATGAGCGACTTCCAGATGCGGCCGAGCTGCGGCCGCGCCGCCAGGTAGGCGGGCTTGTCGCAGCAGTAGGCAGTGATGCGGCAAATGTGTTCCGGGCGGGCGCCGGCCTCGGCCAGCACCGCGAGCACGTTCCTGAGCGCCTGCTCGAATTGCGGCGCGAGGTCCCCGGAATGGAATTTCTGCGCCGCATCCCAGCCCACCTGCCCGGCGACGAACACGACGCTGCCCCGCGCGGCGATGCCGTTGGCGTAGCCCACGGGCGGCGCCCAGCCCTGCGGATGGAGGACTGTCATCCGATCGTGCGCGGCGGATCGGGGTCTTCGTCCCAGCCGGGCTTGGGCTGCGGCACGCGCTTGAGCCACTCGCGGATCAGGCGCACGTGCTCGCGCTCCTCTTCGGCCATCTCGAGCGCGGCGGCGCGCACCTTCTCCGGCGGCTTGCTGGCGGCAATGTCCTCGAAGTACTTCTGCGCCTGCTGCTCGCAGCGCAGCGCGATCTCGAGCGCGTGGAACGGCTGCATCAGGTAGTGCATCGAGTCGAACGGCGCCGTCTCGGGCCCCTCGGCGCTCTTCCAGGCGTAGGCCGGCGGCAGCGCCGGCATGCTCGGCCAGCGCATTTCCTCGAGAATGCGCTTGGCATGCAGCGCCTCGACCTCGGCGAGCTTGCGGAACATCTGCGCCACCTCGCGGTTGTTGTGCGTGTCAAGCTGGTCGGCGAACTGCGCGTAGCGCTCGGTCGCCTCGAGCTCCATCGCGTAGGCGCGCGCCATGAAGTCTTCTAGAGTCGGAACTGGCATTCGAGGTCCTCGATGCGTTGCGCGCTGCCGCCGGCCGGCCGGTAAGGCGCACGGCTGCCCTTGTAGAGCACCCCGATATTGAAGCCGTCGTCGGTCATCAGGCGGCGCGCGGCGCGTCCCGGGTCGTCGGTCGGCTCCACCGGCGCGGGGTGCACTCGGGTCTTCCATTCGCGCTGCTCGGGCCGGAAGGTGACGCATGGCGAGAGCACCTCGATGAACGAGAAGCCGGGATGGCGCACCGCCTCGGCGATCAGCGCGGCCACGCCGTTGGGATCGCCGGAAAAGGCGCGCGCGATGAAGTTGGCGCCCGAGGCGAGCGCGATCACCAGCGGATGGAATTCGCGCAGGCCCGTGCCGCCGGGGGCGAGCTTGGAAGACCAATCGGGCTCGGTGGTGGGCGAGGGCTGGCCCTTGGTCATGCCGTACACGTGGTTGTCCATCACGATGTAGGTGAGGTCCACGTTGCGCCGGCAGGCGTGCAGGAAGTGGTTGCCGCCGATCGAGTAGCCGTCGCCGTCGCCGCTCGTCACCAGCACCGTGAGGTCGGGCCGCGCCGCCTTGAGTCCGGTGGCCACCGGCAGCGCACGGCCGTGCACGCCGTGAAAGCCGTAGCAGGTGGTGTAGGCGGGGATGCGCGAAGAGCAGCCGATGCCCGACACCACCGCGACGTTCTCCGGACGCAGGCCGAGCGTGGCGAGCGCCTTGGTGATCGCCGAGAGCACGGAGTAGTCGCCGCAACCCGGGCACCAGACCGGCTTGGTGGCGGACTTGAAGTCCTTGGCCGCGGGCGCCGCGAGGACGCCGGGTGCGTTCATGCGCCGCTCCATTGCTCGAGCGCCTCATGGATCTCGGCCGGCCGGAACGGCAGCGGGCCCGGTCGGCGCAGGCTCTTCACCTCGCCGGGCAGGTCGTACTCGGCGCGCAGGTAGCGCAGGAACTGCCCGCTGTGGTTCTGCTCGAGCACCAGCACCCGCTTCACGCCCTGCAGCGCGCGCTTGAGTCGCTGCGGCTGCGCCGGCGCGAGCAGGCGCAGCGATACCAGGCGCACCGCCGCGCCCGCGGCGCGCGCGCGAGCGAGCGCCTCGCGCGCCGGCCCGGTGCACGAGCCGAAGGTGACGAGCGCGGTCTCGCCGTCGCCCTCGATGCTCGCCCAGGCGTCGCCGGGATCGAGCTGCGCGAGCTTGCGCGCGCGCTTGTCCATCTGCGCGAGATGGTCGCTTGCCTGCGAGGAGGGCGTGCCGCTCTCGCTGTGCTCGAGCCCGTCGGCCGTATAGGTGGCGCCCGCGGTGCCGGGAATGGCCATTGGCGACACCCCCGAGGGCGTCAGCGCGTAGCGTTTGTACGCCGTGGTCCCTGCCTCGGCGCTCAGGCGCGGCGCCGCGGATCCTGCATTGGACTTGGGAACATCCACCACACCGCGCGCCTGGCCAAGATACTGGTCGGCGAGCACGATCGCCGGAACCTGCAGCGACTCCGCCAGGCCGACCGCCCACTCGGTGGCCGCGAGGCAGTCGGCGAGCGAGTTGGGCGCCACGACGACGTGCGGCGCGTCGCCGTGCAATCCGTAGAGCGCGATGCCGAGGTCGGCCTGCTCGGACTTGGTCGCGATGCCGGTGGACGGGCCGGTGCGCATCACGTCCACCACCACCACCGGGACTTCCGCGGCGACGCCCAGGCCGAGCGACTCGATCATCAGCGCGAGCCCGGGCCCGGAAGTGGCGGTGAGCGAAGGCACGCCGCCGAAGGACGCGCCGAGCGCCATGTTGATGGAGGCCAGCTCGTCCTCGGCCTGCACCAGCGTGCCCCCGACCTTGGCGAGCGCGGGCGAGAGCCATTCGAGCAGCTCGGTGGCGGGGGTGATGGGGTAGGCGGCGACGAAGCGCACGCCGCCGCGCAGCGCGCCGTAGCCCGCCGCCTCATTGCCGGTGATCAGCCAGCGCGGCGCCTTGCCCGGCGGCGGCAGGAGGGGATAGCCCTGCAGCTGCGCGGCGTGCGCGAAGCCGCGCTGTGCCGCGGCGATGCCGGCTTCGAGGCCTTTCTTCATGGCCTTCCTCGCCGCCGCTTCGAGCGCTTCGGCGGACAGCCCGATGAGCGCCGCCAGCACGCCCAGGGCGACCATGTTCGGCCAGGCGCCGGGGACTTCGCGCGCCAGCGCCTTCAGCGGTACCGGCGCGTAGCGCGCGCCGCTACGCGTGAAGACCTCGGGCGGCTCGCCCTGCGCCGGGTCGCCCACGATCAGGCTGCCCGGCCCGAGCGGGAGCTCGGCGGCGAAGCGGCCGACGTTCTGCCAGTCGATCGCCGCCAGCACCTGGAAGCGGTCGTCCTGGCCGTCGCCCGGGAACGTCGAGATGCGCAGCATCGCCGCGGCCTCGCCGCCGCGGATCTGCGGGCCGGCGGTGCGGGTCATCAGGCCGTAGTAGCCGGCGAGCGCCGCCGCCTCCAGCAACATATTGCCGGCGGTCATGACCCCCGCGCCGCCGCTGCCGGCGAGCGCGACCGAAACCGATGCATTCCCGTCCACGGGGTGAATTTGGCCGCAAGCCGATGATCGTTCATTGAACTAAATCAAATCGGGGCGCTATTTTCGGGAGTATTTATGATGCCGAGGCCCTAAATCGGTATTCGAATGCCTATTTACTGAGGAGACAGACCATGGCAGCCCCCGAGACCTGCTTCCTGAAGGACCACGACCTCGCCCAGGCCGAGGCCCCGGGCCTGCGCTGCGAGCGCCGGCCGGCGCGCAGGCCGGACGGCAGCGAGGTGCCGGGCCTGGTTAACGCCTGGATCTGGCTCGACAATCCGGGGCAGTACAATTCCTACACCACCGACATGGTGAAAGGCGTGATCCTCGCCTTCCGCGCGGCTTCCGCCGCGCGCGACGTGAACTGCGTGGTGTTCACCGGCGCTGGCGACAAGGCTTTCTGCACCGGCGGCAACACCAAGGAGTACGCCGAGTACTACGCCGGCCGCCCGCAGGAGTACCGGCAGTACATGCGCCTGTTCAACGACATGGTGTCGGCGATCCTCGCCTGCGACAAGCCGGTGATCTGCCGGGTGAACGGCATGCGCATCGGCGGCGGGCAGGAGATCGGCATGGCCTGCGACTTCTCCGTGGCGCAGGACCTGGCGCGCTTCGGCCAGGCCGGCCCCAAGCACGGCTCGGCGCCGATCGGCGGCGCCACCGACTTCCTGCCGGTGATGATCGGCGCGGAGCGCGCGATGGTGGCCTGCGTGCTGTGCGAGCCGTTCTCCGCGCACGAGGCCTACCACATGGGCGTGCTCACCGACATCGCTCCCGCATTGAAGGTCGACGGCAAGTTCGTCGCCAATCCGCTGGTGGAAACGCAGCGCGTCTACGACGACTTCGGGCGCCTCGTGTTCGGCCGGCCGAAGACCGGCCAGGCACTGCAGGAGGGCAAGGCGCTGATGAAGAAAGGCGCGGTGGACCTGTCGCTGCTCGACGCCAAGGTCGAGGAGCTCTGCGCGAAGATCCTGCTCACCTTCCCGGACTGCACCACCAAGACGGTGGAAGAGCTGCGAAAGCCCAAGCTCGAGGCCTGGAACCGCAACAAGGAGGACTCGCGCGCCTGGCTTGCGCTCAACATGGTCACCGAGGCGCGCGCCGGGTTCACGGCGTTCAACGCGGGCGCCAAGGACGAGCGCGAGGTGGATTTCGTGCTGCTGCGGCAGAAGCTGGCGGCGGGCGAGAGCTGGGTCGGCGGCCTGCACGACGCCATCCAGCCAGGGAAAGCACGTGGTTGATGGTCCGCTCAAGGTCTGGCTGGAACGCGACGGCGCGCTGCTCAGGCTGCGCCTGGCCCGGCCGAAGGCCAACCTCATCGACGCGACGATGATCGCCGCGCTGACCGCGGCGCTGGACGCGCATCGCGGCAATCCGGGCCTGCTCGCCGCGCTCGTCGACCACGAGGGGCCGCACTTCTCTTTCGGCGCGAGCGTCGAGGAACACCTCCCCGAGCGCTGCGCCGAGATGCTGGCCGCGCTGCATGCGCTCATCGGACGCATGCTCGACTGGCCCAGGCCGATCCTGGTGTGCGCGCGCGGGCAATGCCTGGGCGGCGGCCTGGAGTTCGCCGCCGCGGGGCACCTGCTGTTCCTCGCCCCCGACGCGCAGCTCGGGCAGCCCGAGATCAAGCTCGGCGTGTTCGCACCCGCCGCCTCGGTGCTGCTGCCGCTGCGCATCGGGCAGGCGCGCGCCGAGGACCTGCTGGTTTCCGGCCGCTCGATCGACGCGCAGACTGCGCTCGGCTGGGGCCTCGCCAATGAGATGGCGGATGACCCGGCGGCGGCGGCCGCGGCGTATTTCGACCAGCACCTCTCCGGCAAGAGCGCGGCCTCGCTCGCGCTCGCGTTGCGTGCGGCGCGCGAGCCGTTCAGCGAGCTGGCGCGGGCGCGGCTCGACGACGTGGAGGCACTGTACCTGGACAAGCTGATGGCGACGCGCGACGCGAACGAGGGCCTCGCGGCCTTCCTCGAGAAGCGTGCGCCGCGATGGGAGCACCGATGAGCGCCAAAGAAATCGTCGCGCGTTGCGAGCGCCTGTTCGAAGACCTCGACCTGGGCGCGGTCAAGGCGTGGAAGGCGGCGGCGCCGGGCCGCAAGGCGATCGGCTACATGCCGATCTACGTGCCGCGCGAGATCGTGCATGCCGCGGGCATGCTGCCGGTGGGCATCTTCGGCGGCGGCGACCAGCTCGAGGTGATCCAGGGCGACGCCTACTACCAGAGCTACATCTGCCGCATCCCGCGCTCGACCCTCGAGCTCGGCCTCACCGGGCGGCTGGACGTCCTCGACGGCATGCTGTTCCCGTCGATCTGCGACGTGATCCGCAACCTCTCGGGCATGTGGCAGATCCTGTTCAAGGACAAGTACGTCAAGTACTTCGACCTGCCGCAGAACTACGACGACGCGACCGGCGGCAATTTCTACGTGCACGAGATGCAGACGCTGCGCGAGGACCTCGGCAAGCTGGGCGGCACGCCTATCACCGATGACGCGCTGCGCGCGTCGATTGCCGTCTACAACGACAACCGCAAGGCGGTGCGCGAGCTCTACGCCTACCGCGCGCAGAAACCCTGGCAGGCGCCCACCTCCGAGGTGTACCTGCTGCTGCGCGCCGGCTGCGTGCTGCCGCCCGAGGAGCACACGGCGCTGGTGAGGAGTTACCTGCTCGCCACCGACCAGGAGAAGCGGCCGCAGCGCGACAACGCGCGCGTGGTGCTCACCGGCGCCTTCTGCGAGCAGCCGCCGCTCGGCCTGATCAAGTCGATCGAGATGGCGGGCTGCTACGTGGTGGACGACGACTTCCAGCTCGTCCAGAGCTGGCTGCTCGAGGAGGTGCCCGTCACCGGCGATCCGCTGCAGGAACTGTCGAAGGCCTTCCTGCACCACTCGGCGCAGACTTCCTCCAAGTACGACGAGAGGAAGGAAGACAAGGGCATGTACCTGCTGCACCAGGTGAAGACGCGCGGCGCCGAAGGCGTGGTGTTCGCCGCACCCTCGTTCTGCGACCCGGCGCTGCTCGAGCGGCCGATGCTGCAGGCGGTGCTGGCGAAGCACAAGATTCCCTACACCGCTTTCAAGTACGCGGAGAACACCGGCCAGATGGCGCCGATCCGCGAGCAGGCCGGCACCTTCGCCGATTCGATCAAACTGTGGAGCGCCGCATGACCGCTGCCGCCGTGAAGAAGGAAGTGCAGAAGGAAGACGCGATGTGGCTGCAAAAGGAGATGATCGCGCGCAATTACCACCAGCTCGCGACTGCGCACGCCGAGGGCAAGAAGATCTCCGCCACCTTCGTGCCCGGGAACCTGAACGAGCTGCTGATGTGCTTCGACTTCGTGCGCCGGCTGCCAGAAACCGACGCGCTGCAGAACGGCCTGCGCAAGAAGTCGGGCAGGATGATCATGGAAGCCGAGCGCGACGGGCACTCGGAGGACGTGTGCACCTACGTCAAGACCGATCTGGGCATGATGCTGCAGGGCGAGGTCGGCCCGACCGGCGAGCCGATGCCGCACCCGGACGTGCTGCTGCTGTCGTACACCGGTTGCTTCACCTTCATGAAGTGGTTCGAGCTGGTGCGGCAGAAATACGACTGCGAGACGCTGATGCTGCACGTGCCCTACCAGGGCGACGGCAAGATCAACGCCAACATGCGCGACTACGTGGTGCGCCAGCTCAAGGACAAGGTGATTCCGGCGCTCGAGCGCATCTCGGGCGTGAAGTTCGACATTGACCGGCTGCGCGGGTACATGCGCGAGTCGCAGAAGGCCGAGGACGACCTGGTGCGGGTGCTGCAGTCCGCCAAGCACCGGCCCTCGCCGATCGACGGCTACTTCGGCGCGGTGTATTACATCGGCCCCATCTTCACCGCGTTCCGCGGCGTGCCCGAGGCGACGCGCTTCTACGCGATGCTGAACGCCGAGGTGCAGGAGCGCATGCGCGAGGGCAAGGGACCGATGACGCCGGAGGGCGAGCTGGCCGAGGAAAAATACCGCCTGGTGGTCGAAGGCCCGCCCAACTGGACCAGCTTCCGCGAATTCTGGAAGATGTTCTACGACGAGGGCGCGGTGGTGGTGGCGAGCACCTATGCCAAGGTCGGCGGCGTGTACGACTTCGGCTTCCGGCACGATGCCGAGCGCCCGCTCGAGTCGCTCGCCGAGTACTGCCTGGGCTGCTACACCAACCTGAACTTTCCGCAGCGCATCGACATGATCTGCAGGTACATGGACGAGTACCAGGCCGACGGCCTGCTGATCAACTCGATCAAGAGCTGCAACAGCTTCTCCGCCGGCCAGCTGCTGATCCTGCGCGAGGTCGAAAAGCGCACCGGCAAGCCGGCGGCGTTCATCGAGTCGGACCTGGTGGACCCGCGCTACTTCTCGGCGGCCAACATCAAGAACCGGCTGGAGAGCTACTTCCAGATGATCAAGCAGAAGCGCGCGGCGGCGGTGCACTGAGCATGAAGACCTTCATCGGCATCGACCTGGGCTCCACCACCACCAAGGCGGTGGTGATGGACGAGGCGCGCAACGTCCTGGGGCGCGGCATCACCAACTCGCGCTCCAACTACGACACCGCCGCCGCGATCGCCAAGCAGGAGGCGCTGGTGGCTGCGCGCTTCCAGCTGTTCCGCGAGGCGCTCGGCGCGGGCGGCGCGCTGAACGGGGCGCTGGAGGGTTTCCTGGGGCAGCTCGAGCGCGATTTCCGCCTCGAGCAGTTCCTCGAGCAACTGGCGGATCTGCAGCAGGTCTGCCGCAGGAACGTGGCAGGCGCGAAGTTCGGTGACTCCGCGGCAGGGGTGTCGCTTGCGCTTGGCGCATTGTTCGGCTTGCAGACAGCAGAAGCGCCGCAGCTTTTCGCCCCCGGGGCGAAGAGGAAGAGCGACTTCTTCCGCGACATCGCCGGCAGCCGCTACCTGGCGCTGGGCGAATCGGTGGCGAAGGACGCCGGCATCCGCTACGACCAGCTGCTCAACGTGTTCGACCGCTCGATCATCGAGGTCGAAAATCGCGTGTACGGCGACTCGATCTCGAAGAACCTGCTGGCGGCGCTCGATCGCACCTTCGCCGCTCTGCCGCAGACGCGCGAGATCAACGCCAAGATCCGGGCGCCGATCCAGGGCGTGCTCGACACCGCGCTCGAGGAGACCTACGTCGTCGGCACCGGCTACGGCCGCGCGCGGCTGCCGTTCTCCAAGGAGCACATCCGCTCGGAGATCCTGTGCCACGGCCTCGGCGCGCACGTCATGTACCCGAACACCGCGACGGTGCTCGACATCGGCGGCCAGGACACCAAGGCGATCCAGGTGGACCCGCACGGCATCGTGGAATCGTTCCAGATGAACGACCGCTGCGCCGCGGGCTGCGGCCGCTACCTCGGCTACATCGCCGACGAGATGAACATGGGCCTGCACGAGCTGGGGCCGCTGGCGATGAAGTCGACCAAGACCGTGCGCATCAACTCCACCTGCACGGTGTTCGCGGGCGCCGAGCTGCGCGACCGCCTGTCGCTGGGCGAGAAGCGCGAGGACATCATGGCCGGGCTGCACCGCGCCATCGTGCTGCGCGCCATGTCGATCCTGGCGCGCTCGGGCGGCATCCGCAACGAGTTCACCTTCACCGGCGGCGTGGCCAAGAACGAGGCCGCGGTCAAGGCGCTGATGGACCTGGTGCGCGAGAACTACGGCAAGGTGACGCTCAACATCAACCCCGACTCGATCTACACCGGGGCGCTCGGCGGGGCGACCTTCGCCTGGCGCGCGGTGATGGAAGAAGGCAAGAGCGTGGAGGCGCGCGCATGAGCACGACCATCGGCATCGACATCGGCTCCGGGTGCGTGAAGACGGTGCTGTTCCGCGACGGCGAGTGGCTGGCGAAGCGCGTCGAGCGCATCCGCCGCCGCGACCCGATGGAGCTGGCGAAACAGGGCTACGACGAAGTGCTCGCCGAAACGCATCTGGAGCCCGCGGACGTGAGCTACACCGCCACCACCGGCGAGGGCGAGAACGTCAAGTTCGCCACCGGCCACTTCTACTCCATGACCACCCATGCGCGCGGCGGGGTGTACCTCAATCCGCAAGCGCGCGCCGTGGTGGACATCGGCGCGCTGAACGGCCGCGCCATCTACATCGACGAGCGCGGCAAGGTGCTCGCCTACAAGATGACCAGCCAGTGCGCCTCGGGCTCGGGCCAGTTCCTGGAGAACATCGCCCGCTATCTCGGCGTCGCGGTGGAGGAGATCGGGCCGCTGTCGCGCAGCTCGCAGAACCCGGAGAAGGTGAGCTCGGTCTGCGCGGTGCTCGCCGAGACCGACGTCATCAACATGGTGTCGCGCGGCATCGCGACGCAGGACATCCTGAAGGGCATCCACCAGTCAATGGCCTCGCGCCTGGTGAAACTGCTCAAGGTGACCGGCATCACCAAGGGATTGGTGCTGCTCACCGGGGGACTCGCGCTCGATGCCGGGCTGCTCGCCGCGCTGCAGGAGGAGCTGGTCAACGAGAAGATCACCGGGCTCGAGGCGGTGAGCCACCCGGATTCGATTTATGCCGGCGCCATCGGCGCCGCCCTGTGGGGCGATTTCCGCCACCAGCGGCTCAAGCAATTGCAGGAACGCGTCGCCGCCTGAAAGGAGACCTGCGATGGCTTTGCTGATCAACGAAACCTGTACCGCCTGCGACGCGTGCAAGCCGGTGTGCCCGAACGAGGCGATCTCGGTCGGCGATCCGATCTACGTCATCGACGCGCTGAAGTGCACCGAGTGCGTCGGGGCCGAGGACGAGCCGCAGTGCAGGCTGGTCTGCCCGGTGAGCGACTGCATCGTCGACAACCCCGATTTCCGCGAGAGCCGCGAGGAGCTGCTGGCCAAGTACCAGGCGCTGCGCGGCTGAGCGAACCGCGTTTTGCAGGTGTCGGGTTAAAGCGAGGCATCCTTGAACGCCTTCAGTACGGCGTTCATGCGCGTTTGGTAACCAGGGCCTTGAGCCTGAAACCACGCGAGCACCTCCGCATCCACGCGAAGAGAGATGGACCTCTTCGCTTCAACAGGCTTCAGACCCTTGCGTACGATAACCCGGGCGATGTGATTGACATCCAACTCGGGATGCTCTGGCGTGATTTTGATGTCACGGTTTTTCATGGATTTGACGCGCCTCCAATCAGTTTTGGAGGCTTTTGAAGAGGAAGTGTTCTTCATGTCGAGTCGCTCGCCGAAACGAGATCACGTGAATGCGTTCGCGGGATTCCAGGTGCACGATCGAAACAGCAACTCCATTCAGCAGACCCAGGGTGACGAAACGCTGCTCGCCATAGGAAAAGCGATCGTCTTCATAGGTCGTTGTGAACCCTTCAAATACGCGCCTGGCATCGGCGAAGTCAAACCCGTGATCCCGGAGATTTGCCTTTCGCTTTCGCTCATCCCACGTAAAGCGCATTTACGCAGTGTATATACGCTTGAAAATGCGGTCAAGCGCCGACTTTGCCGCGCTTTAACTATTGATTGAACAGCATGCGGGGCATGCTAGAAGCATCCATATGTAGATGCAACCATCTACTAATAGATGGCGCCATATGCCCGCATATATCTACGGATAGATGGTTTCTCCTAGCCGCTTTCCACGATCCGATCCTCGATCCCCAGCGGCGCCGGTCCGCGGCAGCGCCGTAGACGTAGCGCACTCCGTCGCGGTACAGCGTTGACTCGCGCTAGCGCGATGGAGAGGCGCCTCCTCACCCGATATTGAGCGCGCCGCCGCCGTCCACAAGGAGCGCCACGCCCGTGATGAAGCCCGCCTCGTCCGAGGCGAGGAACAGCGCCG
>JBGQFF010000010.1:0-42450 GCA_041496745.1 Gammaproteobacteria bacterium | reverse complement strand
CGTCGCCTGCATCGCCGCGGGCATCGCCTGCCTGTGGGGCCCGGCGCACGGCGGCGCCCACGACGCCTGCCTGCAGAGGCGGGAGGAGATCGGCGACGCGTCCAGGATCGGGGAGGTCCTCGCGCAGGGGAAGGACCGGAACTCGGGCGTGCGCCTGATGGGCTTCGGCCACCGCGTCTACAAGAACCACGACCCGCGCGCGAAGCTCATGCGCGAGACCTGCCACGAGGTGCTGAACGAGCTTGGCCTGCACGACGACCGGTTGTTCAAACTCGCCATCGCGCTCGAAAAGGTGGCGCTCGAGGACGACTACTTCGTCAGCCGCAAGCTGTACCCGAATGTGGACTTCTACTCCGGGATCGTGCAGCGCGCCCTCGGCATCCCGGTGGCGATGTTCACTTGCATTTTCTCGCTGGCGCGCACCGTGGGCTGGATCGCGCAGTGGCAGGAGATGATCGCCGACCCCGAGTACAAGATCGGCCGGCCGCGCCAGTTGTACAAGGGCCCGCAACGCCGCGAGGTGGTGCCGCTGGCCCGGAGGTGATGCCATGATGCAGGAGTTCCTCGCCAGCTCCCACCTGTTCGGCGGCAACGCCCCGTTCGTCGAGCAGCTCTACGAGAACTGGCTGGAGGACCCGCAGTCCATCCCCGCGCAATGGCGCGAGTACTTCGAGCGCCTGCAACTGCTGCCCGCGCCGGCCGGCAAGGCGGCGCGCGACGTGGCGCATGCGCCGATCGTGGAGTCCTTCGCGCAACGCGCCAGGTCGGGCGCGGCGCGGCCCGCGCCCGCCCCCGCGCTTGACCGCAAGCAGGTGTCGGTGATCCAGCTGGTCGCCGAGTACCGCTTCCGCGGCTGCCTGCTCGCCGACATCGATCCGCTCAAGCGCCAGCAGCGCCCGCACATCGCGGAACTGGAGCCGGCCTATTACGACCTGGCCGACGCCGACATGGACACGGTGTTCAACACCGGCTCGTTCATCGGCCCGGAACAGGCGACGCTGCGCGTGATCATCCAGGCGCTCAAGGAGACCTATTGCGGCACCCTGGGCGTGGAGTACATGTACCTTTCCAGCCGTGCGGAGAAACGCTGGATCCAGGAGCGGCTGGAGCCGGTGCGCGCCAAGCCGAACTTCTCGCCCGGCTACAAGAAGCACATTCTCGAGCGCCTGACTGCGGCAGAGGGGCTGGAGCGGTTCCTGCACACGCGCTACGTCGGCCAGAAGCGCTTCTCGCTGGAAGGCGGCGACACGCTGATTCCGATGCTCGACAACCTGCTGCAGCGCGCCGGCGCGGCCGGCGTGCAGGAGCTGGTGCTCGGCATGGCGCACCGCGGCCGGCTGAACGTGCTGGTGAACACGCTGGGCAAGATGCCCAAGGACCTGTTCGGCGAGTTCGAGGGTAAGCACGGCGACGCGCTGCTCGCCGGCGACGTCAAGTACCACCAGGGCTTTTCCTCGGACATCAACACGCCGGGCGGGCCGATGCACCTGACGCTCGCCTTCAACCCCTCGCACCTGGAGATCGTCAACCCGGTGGTGGAGGGCTCGGTGCGCGCGCGCCAGCACCGCCGCAAGGACCGCGGCGGCGACCAGGTGCTGCCGGTGCTGATCCACGGCGACGCCGCGGTCGCCGGCCAGGGCGTGGTGATGGAGACGCTGAACCTGTCGCAGACGCGCGGCTACGGCACGGGCGGCACCGTGCACATCGTGGTCAACAACCAGATCGGCTTCACCACCTCGGATCCGCGCGACAGCAGGTCCACCCTGTATTGCACCGATGTCATGAAGATGATCGAGGCGCCGATCTTGCACGTCAATGGCGACGATCCCGAGGTGGCGGTGATGGCGATCGAGATGGCGCTGGACTACCGCAACACCTTCAAGAAGGACGTGGTGGTGGACCTGGTGTGCTTCCGCAAGCTCGGCCACAACGAGCAGGACGAGCCGATGGTGACGCAGCCGCTGATGTACAAGATCGTCAACGCGCACCCCGGCACGCGAAAGGTGTACGCCGACAAACTGCAGGCGCAGGGCGTGATCGGTGCCGACGATGCCGACAAGCTGCTCGCCACCTATCGCCAGGCGCTGGAAGGCGGCACCCACACGAACAGCACGATCCTGTCCAACTTCAAGCCGCCGTTTGCGGTGGACTGGTCGAAGTACAGGGACACGAAGTGGAACGAAAACGACGACACCATGCTGCCGCTGGCCGACCTGCAGATGCTGGCCGAGCGGCTCACCGCCATCCCGCCCAACTTCAAGCTGCACGCCCGCGTCGAGAAGATCATCGCCGACCGCCGCCTGATGGGCCAGGGCAAGCTGCCGGTGGACTGGGGCATGGCGGAAAACCTGGCCTACGCCTCGCTGCTCAAGGACGGCTACTCGGTGCGCATCTCCGGGCAGGACAGCGGCCGCGGCACCTTCTTCCATCGCCACGCGGTGCTGCACGACCAGAACCGCGAAAAATGGGACGCCGGCAGCTACATTCCGCTGCAGCACATCGCGCCCAACCAGGGCGATGTCGTGGTCATCGACTCGGTGCTGTCGGAAGAGGCGGTGCTGGGCTTCGAGTACGGCTACTCGACCTCCGAGCCCAACGAGCTGGTGGTGTGGGAGGCGCAGTTCGGCGACTTCGCCAACGGCGCTCAGGTGGTGATCGACCAGTTCATCGCCTCGGGCGAGGTGAAGTGGGGCCGCATCTGCGGCATGGTGATGCTGCTGCCGCACGGCTACGAGGGGCAGGGCCCGGAGCACTCGTCGGGGCGGCCCGAGCGCTTCCTGCAGTTGTGTGCCGACTACAACATCCAGGTTTGCGTGCCGGCGACGCCGGTGCAGATGTTTTTCCTCCTGCGCCGGCAGATGATCCGCCCTTACCGCAAGCCGCTGGTGATCTTCACCCCCAAGAGCTTGCTGCGGCACAAGGAGTCGGTGTCGCCGCTGGAGGAGTTCGCCGGCAGCAAGTTCAAGCCGGTGAACGCGGAATGGAACGAGGACCTCAAGCCGGAGAGGGTGAAGCGCGTCGTCTTCTGCAGCGGCAAGGTGTTTTTCGACCTGATCGCGGCGCGCCGGGAGCTTGGCCGGGACGACGTGGCGATCGTGCGCATCGCGCAGCTCTATCCGTTCCCGCACGACGACTTCCAGGCGCAGATCAACAGCTTCGCCAACGCGAAGGAGGTGCTGTGGTGCCAGGAGGAGCCGGGCAACCAGGGCGCCTGGCACCGCATCCAGCACTACCTGCTGCGCCACATGCGCCAGGACCAGGTGCTGGCCTACGCCATGCGCAAGTCCTCGGCCTCGCCCGCGGTGGGCTACCTGTCGCTGCACTTAGAACAGCAGAAGGGGCTGGTGGCGGCGGCCTTCGCCCCGGTCACCGACAACCTGGTGCTCCCGGTCCAGGGCACCGCAAGAAGAAGCGGGACGGATGTTGATTGAAGTGAAAGTGCCGCAGCTCTCCGAGTCGGTGTCCGAGGCGACGCTGCTCTCCTGGCACAAGAAGCAGGGCGAGGCGGTGAAGCGCGACGAGAACCTGATCGACATCGAGACCGACAAGGTGGTTCTGGAGTTGCCCAGCCCCGCCGACGGCGTGCTGGTGAGCATCCTGAAGGGCGACAAGGGCACGGTCGTCGCGGGTGAGGTCATCGCCAAGATCGACACCGAAGGACGCCCTTCTATGATCGCGGCGGCTGCCGCTCCTGCAGCCGTCGCGAAACCAGCGCCTGCGGCCGTGCAGCAATCGCAATCCGCAGTAATGCCCGCGGCCCGGAAGCTCGCCGCCGAGAAGGGCATCGATACGGCGCAGGTGCAAGGCACCGGCCGCGACGGCCGCGTCACCAAGGGCGACGTGCTGGCGCAGCCCGCGCCCGCAGCGAAAGCACCCCTGCCGCAACCCCCGCCGCCGGCAAGCTTGGTGCAGCTGCTCGGCGGCCGGCCGGAGCAGCGCGTGCCGATGTCGCGCCTGCGCGCGCGCATCGCCGAGCGCCTGGTGCAGTCGCAGTCCAGCGCCGCGATCCTCACCACCTTCAATGAAGTCAACATGCAGCCGGTGATCGAGCTGCGCAAGAAGTACGCCGAGCGCTTCGAAAAGGAGCACGGCGTGCGCCTGGGCTTCATGTCCTTTTTCGTCAAGGCGGCGGTGCACGCGCTGAAGAAGTACCCGATCGTGAATGCCTCGGTGGACGGCAACGACATCGTGTACCACGGCTATTTCGACATCGGCGTCGCAGTGGGCGGCCCGCGCGGGCTGGTGGTGCCGATCATCCGAGACGCCGACCAACTCGGCTTCGCCGCCATCGAGAGGAGAATTGCCGAGTTCGGCAAGAAGGCGCAGGACGGCAAGCTGGCGCTGGAAGAGCTCACCGGCGGCACCTTCTCCATTTCCAACGGCGGCGTATACGGGTCCATGCTCTCGACGCCGATCATCAACCCGCCGCAGGCGGCGATCCTCGGCGTACACCTGACCAAGGAGCGCGCCGTGGTCGAGAACGGCCAGATCGTGGTGCGGCCGATGAACTACCTCGCGCTGTCCTACGACCACCGCATCATCGACGGCCGCGAGGCGGTGCTGTCGCTGGTGGCGATGAAGGAGGCGCTGGAGGACCCGGCGCGCCTCGCGCTCGAGATCTGACCGGGTGGCCCAGTCGTTCGACGTGGTGGTGATCGGCGGCGGTCCCGGCGGCTACATCGCCGCGATCCGCGCCGCGCAGCTCGGCCTGAAGGTGGCCTGCGTGGACGACTGGCGCGGGCCGGACGGCAAGCCCGCGCTGGGCGGAACCTGCACCAACGTCGGCTGCATCCCCTCCAAGGCGCTGCTGCAATCGTCGGACAACTTCGAGCAGGCCGGCCACGGCTTCGCCGAGCACGGCGTGAAGGTGAAAGGCCTGGAGCTCGACCTCGCGCAGATGCTCAAGCGCAAGGACAAAGTGGTGAAGCAGAACAACGACGGAATTTCGTTCCTGTTCCGCAAGAACAAGATCGCCTTCTTCCACGGCCGGGGCAGCTTCGCGAAGGCGGGCGCCGAGGGTTGCGAGATTTCCGTGGGCAAGGAGATCCTCGCGGCGAAGCACGTGATCGTGGCCACCGGCTCGAACCCGCGCGCGCTGCCTGGGGCCGAATTCGACGAAAACCTGGTCCTCAGCAACACGGGGGCGCTGGTCATCCCGGAGGTCCCCAAGCGCCTCGGGGTCATCGGGGCGGGGGTCATCGGCCTGGAGCTGGGCAGCGTATGGCGCCGCCTGGGCTCGCAGGTCACGATCCTCGAAGCGCTACCGTCCTTTCTGGGTGCGGCCGACGAACAGATCGCGAAGGAAGCCGCCAAAGTCTTCGCCAAACAGGGCCTGGAAATCCAACTCGGGGTCAATGTCTCCAGGGTTGTTGCATCAAATAAAAACGTGACAGTTCAGTATGCTGCAGAAGACAGTTCATCTAAAATATTGGAGTGCGACAAACTTATCGTGTCGATCGGCCGGGTGCCGAACACGATCGGCCTGAACGCCGCCGCGGTGGGCCTGAAGGTGGACGAAAAGGGCTTCGTCGCCGTCGGCGAGGATTGCCGCAGCAACCTGCCCAACGTTTGGGCGATCGGCGACGTGGTGCGCGGGCCGATGCTGGCGCACAAGGCCGAGGAAGAGGGGGCGGCGGTGGCCGAGCGCATCGCCGGCAAGAAGCCGCACGTGGACTTCAATACCGTCCCCTGGGTGATCTACACCACGCCCGAGATCGCCTGGGTCGGCAAGACCGAGCAGCAGCTTGAGGCCGAGGGCGCCGAGTACCGCGCCGGCACGTTCCCGTTCTCCGCGAACGCGCGCGCGCGGGCGCTGGGCGATACCACCGGGATGGTCAAGTTCCTGGCCGATGCGAAGACCGACCAGATCCTCGGCGTGCACATCATGGGCCCGTTCGCCGGTGAGCTGATCGCCGAGGCCGTGGTGGCGATGGAGTTCCGCGGCTCGAGCGAGGACATCGGCATGATCTGCCACGCCCACCCGTCGCTCTCGGAGGCGATGAAGGACGCCGCCCTGGCGGTGACCAAGCGCGCGCTGAACTCTTGACATATGACAGCTGAATCGACGCCTCATCGAGCGAAAGAGCCGGCCTGGGCGAACTGCCTCGGCACCATTGCCGTATTATTTGGAATCTTGTTCACCGCTGCCCAAGGCAATGAGTTGATGATTCAGGCAGTCATCGCCCCAGACAGTGCCGCGGCACGAAACATCCCGGCCGACTGCCGTAAAGACGAAGCCAAGCAAGAACGGGTGTCGTTCGCGGAGTGCGAGTTGATGGTGGCGAACGTGAAGATCATGATTGCCTCGAGACCCAGTTGGTTTCGTGGCGTTCAGATGGGTCTGGCATTGCTCGGCATGCTCGTCGCCTTTGGCTCCATTCTGGTCGGTGTCGCGCTCGTCGACTATCGACGCTGGGCACCCGGCGCCGCCGTGGTTACGTTCGCGACCCTGGTGGCACTTGACGGCGTCGGTTTCATGACCGCGTTCTACACCGGACCGCTGTTGAGGGCGTTGTACCTCTGGAACATTCTTCTCTGGTTCTCGATTCATCTCTGCATGACCCTTGGCGCGGTCGCCGGCCGGCGCGCAGAGCGCGTCGCTCGGCACCGGGCGGATACGGTCACGGCCTGACGGAAAAGAACTCAGCAAAGGCAGATCGACATGCCACGACGAGACCCCCGGGCGATGGCCCCTCTCATCCACGCGCTGATCGCGGTTGGCGTGTTCTTCGTGCTGATCTCCAGCTGGTGGATGATGGCCTTGCCCCTGCCGTCCAAGGTATTCACGTATCGGGCATTCCCGTTCCAGCTGCATAAGAACGTCGGCATCACCGTCGTCTTCCTCGTCGGCGTGCTCCTGTACTTGCGTCTCAGGTACGTTCTGGCAGCCAGGACCTCTGTACCAGCACGGCCGCGGATGAGCAGGACTGCGGTCGTGCGGAATGTGCTCTTGTACGGCTTTGTCCTGGCGTGCTGCATCAGCGGCTACTTGTCGTCGTCCTACAGCGGGTGGCGCACGCGTCTGTGGTGGCTCGTCGACCTGCCGAATTGGGGCTATGACAACGACGAGTTGAATATCCTGTATTCAGACATCCACAACTGGACCTGCTACGGCCTGCTGGTGGTCATAGCGGTACATATCGGTAACGTAATCTACGCTGCATTCCGGAACGAGGGGACCGCCAGACGCATGCTGCGTCTGTGACGCCGAGGAGTCGTCCTATCGTTTTCCCGGGCGGAACGTCAAGGCACCTGCTGTGCCTGACCACGCGCCCGGGGTAGATCAGGGAACGCGGTGCTCAACGCCGTATTTGGCGTAGATGCGGGTAAGAGTGCCGTCGGCGATCAGTTTTTCCAGTATTGCGTTGACGGCGTCCACGAGTGCGGCATCGGATTTTCGCAGTCCCACTGCCACTTCCCAGGTGAGCTCGGGCTGGCTGCCGAAAGCGTTTACGAGCCGCAGCCCCGAGTCCGGGTGCTGGAAAATGTAGTAGCTCATGGTCGCCGCCGACACTGCAGCTCCGTACAACTCGCCCTTCCGCAGATCTTCCACCATGTCGGACTGGAAGGCGTAAGGCGAAGTGTCCTTGCCGGCCTTGCCCAGCACCATGCTGGCGAACGAGTTGATCATTACGCCGACCTTCTGGCCCTGCTTCAATTGCCTGTAGTCGCTGATAGCTTCGGCGTCCCGGCGCAGGCCAAGGGCAACCCCGGATTTCTGGTAAGGACGCGACAGCCGCGCCCGGCCCTCGTTGACCTCGGGGTCGTTGATATTATCCAACAGCATGTCGCAATTGACGAGATTGCGGCGCCGGCGCGCCACGATCCATTCAACGTTGAGAGACACACCCAGGCCCGCGGCGATGGCGCGCGCGATCTCGATCTGGAATCCCGGAGTTTCCGGTTTATTGCTGGCGTAAGGGAGAGCGTCCGGACTTGCGCACATGAAAATGGCGCCCAGCGATTTCACTTCGGCCAGCGTGCGGGCGCTGGCGTTCTCGGCGAGCGGAAGCAGTAAGGCGGCGCACACGCAAGCCATTGCATACCCGGCGCGCATCCGGGACAGGTGCATGGAACGGTTCATGGATTCCGGGGCTCCTCGTCCGGCTTGAGGCTGCGAAAGAACTTCACCATCTGGTGGATCTGATCGTCCGTGAAGGCGCTGGAGAAGGCCGCCATCTTGCCCGGTTTCCCGTTCTTGATTATGTTGAACAGGTATTCGTCGGTACGCTCCGAGGCCATCAGTTGCGGCCCCTTGTTGGCCTTGCGGCCGTAGTCTGCGTGACAGTAGCCGCAGATGGTACTGAACGCTGTCTTCACGTCCAGCGGCTTGGCGGGCGGTTTCTGCTCGTCGGCAAGCGCCGTGCAAGGCAGGCCCAGGGCCAACACGGCACCGATCAGCAAGCGTCGTATTCGCGGGAAGCTTTCGGTGGTTCTCAATGTAGTAGTCCTTCTTTGAAGGCCAGGCGCGAATGGTTCGCGCCGCTATAACGCATGAATGCCGGCTGCGTTGACAGAAAACGTTAACAAAAAAGGGTGGGGACATCGTCCCCACCCTCCCAAGTATCACCGCTTGCTTCTTACGGCAGCGCAAATACCTTCAGGCCGCCGGAGTCCTGCGGCATGCTTATCCACGGCTCGCCAAAAAACTCGCCGTAGCCCTCTTCGAACAGCGAACCCCAGCCGGTCGCCACCGCCACATATTGCTTGCCCTTGGCCATATACGTGATGATGCCGCCCCCGTGGCCGATGCCATTGTTATGCGTCCACAGCTTCTTGCCGTTGGTTACGTCATACGCGGCAAACATACCATCGGCCTCGCCAACGAACAATACGCCGCCGGCGGTGCTCAACAGGCTGCTGTGCGGGGTTGCGCCGGGGTAGGTGATCTCGAACTTCACTTTGCCCGAGACGGGATCACGCGCGCGGATGTGCCCGCGCATCGATTTTTCGCCCTTGGGTATCACGAACTTGAAGTCCGCACCGATGTACAACTGCGCCACGGGTTCCGTGATCGGCTCGACCTTCTGCACCGTAAGGTCCATACACCACTCGTAGCCGAGCTTGTAGAACAGGCCGGTTTTGGGGTTGTAGGTCCCCGAGTTGTAGCTCAGCCCGCCGTTGATTGCCGGGCAAAGTTGTTCGTGCTTGCCCTCGCGCATGTCCATACGGTCGTAAATTTCGCCATTGGGTTTGAATTTGGCGAAGGTGATGTTATCGACACCCTTGTACACGTTGACCAGCTTGCCCTGGCGATCATAGATGTAGATGTGGCCGCCTTTGCTGGGGTGCACGACGTACTTCTTGCCCTTCTGTTCCATGAAATAAAACCCGTCCGGGGCGGAGTCGAAGTCCCAGGCGTCGTGCGGGACTTCCTGGTGATACGCCTTCAGAACGCCGGTGTCCGGATCGAGCAGAATCACAGAGCTTGTGTACAGGTTGTCACCGGGACGCGGACCCATGGTTTTCCAGTCGGGGCCGGCCCAGTCGAACAGAGGCGCCGGGTTGCCGGTACCCACCCACAGCGAGTTGGTCTCGGGATCGTAGCTGGCACCCATCCAGGCGCCGCCGCCGCCGACCTTCCAGGAGTCGTGGCCCCAGGTGTCGCGACGGTCGGAAGCGGTGCCATCATTGCCGCCGACGGTGAGGAACTCCCAGACCTTCTGGCCGGTTCTGGCATCCACCCCGAAGATCGGGCCGCGGTACGGCCATTCACCGCCTTGCGCACCGACGATGATCTTGTCCTTGACCAGCAGCGGCGGGCCAGTGAATCCAACCGTCAGTTTCGCGGAGTCGATCAGCTTGGTTTCCCAGGCGAGTTTGCCGGTCTTCATATCGATTGCAGCCACCTTGCCGTCCAGAGTCGCGATGATGATATTGCCGTGGGCGGCGGCGATTCCACGGTTGAAGGGGCCGTGGGTTTGCCTGGCGACCAGATCTTCATTGAGCTTCTGCTTATAGGTCCACAGCGGCTTACCCGTGGCGCCATCCAGTGCATAAACCTGGTTGTACGGGCCCGTGTAGAACAACATGCCGTCGATCGCCAGGGGCATGCTCTCTATGCCTCGCCTGGCGCGGGAAGCCGAATGCGACCATGCTTCGGTCAGCTTGCCGACGGTTTTGGTGCTGATCTGCTCGAGCGGGCTGTAGTGCCAGCCCTTGTAGGAACCGTGATAAGTGACCCAGTTGCCTTTTGCAAGTTCTTTGTCCGCATTGAGCACGCGGTCGCCACCGACATCCGCAGCGATGGAGCTTCCCGTGGCGAAGGCCACGGAGAGCGCCGTCGCCAGCGCGATGCACAGGGAACGTTCTTTGCCAGTCATATTGGTTTCCTCTCCCAAATTATTCTCGTTGATATAGGCATGTCGCCGCGGGACCTTTTTTCGACAAGAAGCGGCGGCCACGCGACGCGTCCACCATCCTTTTTCCCCGACGCAGAAGCCGCGATGTTTGGACGCCTTCTCAACACGTTGAGGCCAGCCCGGATTCGCATTTCGGTGCACGCGGATTATTGGCGTGTTTTCCCGACGAGTCAAGGGGAAAACGGAAGCCTATGTTCGCAAAGAAAACAAGGCTCTTCTGCAGATCGAGCGGGTGTAGCTAACGGGAAACTCGTCTGAAAACCGCATGGAACAAGGGTTTGCGGCTTCCGCTTCCCCGGCTTTCGCCCATATGCGACGACGGGGAAACGGCTGCCAGCCGCAAGCAGTTTGTTGAGATTCTGCCGCGCCCGCTGATGCGCTGACGCCTCATGGCGGAAGCATGCGCTGAAAGACGCCATCTTTGTCGACGAGCAAATGCTTCAGAGCGGCGGCGATGTGAATCGCGATCAGAACCGCGAAGATGAGGGCGGTTATCCGGTGCACCGCCGTGAAGTTGCCCCGTAGCGCCGCGTCCTCCCATCCCCAATGCGGGAGCGCGATGCCGAAGAGCTTCGGGCCGTATCCGCTGAAGGAGGACGTGAGATAGCCGGTGAGCGTCACCAGCACCATCAAGAGGTAGAACAGGCGGTGATTGAGGTTGGCCGCCATCCTTTCCCACTGGGGCATGGCAGAAGGAAACGGCGGCGCTGCATGCCTCATGCGCCAGACGATCAGCATCACGATGAAGAGCGCCGTGACAATACCGAGCGACTTGTGCAGGTTGAAGAACAACGCGCGTTCCGGGGTGTTCTTCGGAATGCCGACCATGTACCAGCCGATCCCTATCAAGGCAATGATCAGCAGCGCCACGATCCAGTGCAGAACCACCGCGGTAGTTTCGTAGCGGGCAGGCGAACTCATGACGACTGTGTCCATGGTCACGGTTTTCCGATTGCTGCCGAGGTTAACGGATGACCACGCGCCAGGGCAACTCGCCGACCGGGACGTCATGCAGCTCTTGCTTGATTCTGGTTTCGATCACCGACACGGAGTTCGACCAACGCCGCCAGCACCGTCACCGAGGCTCCAATACTCGCCCCCGGGCGCCTGGCCCGCGCAGGCGAGACTGCCGCTCACGTATCACAGCGTCCCCGGCATCGCCTGAAGCCGCGCTTGCCTGAACGGGGCAAACGCGCGCAGCATTCGTCATCACGCCGATTGCGCATGCCCCGAATGCCCGGCCGACAGCCCATGACAAGCCAGATCCGTCGCGAACCGACCAGGCGCAACGCAGACTCCCGTCGCATTGGTCTCTTGACGGAACCAGCGTTGCGCATCGGGCGAGCAGACTGGCAGAATGCCCCCACGCACAAAGTGAACGCAGCCGAAACGACGCCGAAGCATGGTCAGCTGCCGAAGCGACGTCATTGTCGCCGGCGGGAGGATCGCCGGCATCTGCACCGCGCTCGAGCTGCTTGAGCGCGGCCGCAGCGTCACGCTGCTCGAATCTCTGAACAGGTATGCTGCGGACGAGAAGGAATGCCGGACAGTGGGACTGAAAATGCTCGGGCGATACCGCATCCTGGAAGAGCTGGGCCGCGGCGCCATGGGGGTCGTGTATCGCGCCGTCGATCCGCTCATCGAGCGCGAGGTCGCCCTCAAGACGCTGCTCGCTGATCTGCCGGAAGACGTGATCGACGAGGTGCGCATCCGCTTCCTGCGTGAAGCGCGCTCTGCGGGCCGGCTGAACCATCCCAACATCGTGACGATATTCGACGTCGGCCAGGAGGGCGCCACCGCCTATATCGCGATGGAGTTTCTCGAAGGGCGCTCGCTGCACCAGATGCTCAAAGAGCCGCAGCGCATCCCCTTCCATACCGCTGCCGACATCGTTGCCCAAGTGGCCGACGCGCTGCACCACGCGCACCAATTCTCGATCGTGCATCGCGACGTCAAGCCGGCCAACGTAGTGGTGGCGCCTTCGGGGCGCGCCAAGCTCACCGATTTCGGGGTCGCCTATGTTCCCGCCTCGAACGTGACCCAGACCGGCTCGGCGCTCGGCTCGCCACGCTACATGGCCCCCGAGCAGGTGCTCGGCCAGCCGATCGATGCGCGCGCCGACATCTTCTCGCTCGGCGTGGTGCTCTACGAGCTGCTCGCCCGGCGCAACCCTTTCGAATGGCCGGGCGACACAACGGTATTCGCGCTCATGCAGCGCATCGCCGGCGAGCCGCATCCGCCGCTGCGGCAGATCGACCCCCAGATCCCGGCCGGATTCGACCGCATCATGGACCGCGCGCTTGCCAAGCGGCCGCAGGACCGCTACCAGCGCGCGAGCGAGTTTGCGAGCGACCTGCGCAACTACCACAGCCTGGGCGGGGGCACCGAGTTCGCCAAGACGGTACCCCAGGCGACCTTGCGGGCCCCGGCGGCGGCGGCCGAAGAGCAGAAGATGCGCAACCAGCTGATCGACGATCTGGACCAGTTTGCGAAGGGCTTCGAGGCGCAGGAGACGCAGCGCCTGCGCGCGGAACAGGAGGCGCGCCTCAAGAAGGAACAGGCGTTGTTCGACTGGGGCGCGGCCGAAGAGCAGAAGCGCGCGGCGTTCGAGCGCGGCGCGCGCGCGGCGCCCGAGAGCGACCCGAAATGGATGACCACCACGCGCCGGATGGAGGCTGTCGAAATCATGCGGCAACAGGCCGCCTTCAGAAAGGAGCAGGCGGCCGCGAAACCGAAGGCAATGGCGGCGCTCGACGCCGCGATGCGCGCAGCTTTGCAGTACCTGACCGAGTTCGCCAAGGAGATGAACACGCACGAACCGCATGCGGGCGTGTCCTACGAATTCATTTATGTCGGCAAGCTGCCCTCGGTGACGCTCACCCGGGCATCGGTCAGCAATCGCACGCTCAAGCTGCCGGCGGGCAAGGAGCTCTGCGCGCAGGTCCAGTTCCGTTTTTGCGTGCGGGCGGCCGAGCCGCCGAAGTTCATGCTCCTGGGCGAAGCCGTCGGCCGCTGCGAGCAGTACCTCAAGACGCTGCGCGTCGAGTTCCAGCAGCGGGCGCGCAATAACGACAAGGAACGGCCGGTGCTGTTCGTCGTCACCGGACTCCTGCCGTGCGAGGTCAACATTCGGGCCGATTACGAGGCGGCGACGGCCACCGTCGAGCTGATCAACGTGCGGCGCTTCGGCCGCGTCACGGTGCGCCTCGCCACGGAAACGTTCAAGGGCGCGATTGACGACCTGGCGCGCTACGTGCTCGGCGTCGACGACGATTTCAACAAGCTGATCGCTGAGGCCTGATCCGCGCTACGCGAAGGCGGGGACTGCCTGATAGGTCAGTCAGCCACACATCACGGGGCGGGACCGGCCATGAAGACCAAGGCGCAGAAGTGGGGCAATAGCCTCGACTGGCGCGCGCGGCGCGGAGTTCCAGCGCAGCGTGAGCCGGCTGCACGAGATGCAGTCGGCACAGTACCTGCAAAGCGAACGGAGGAGGACCGGTGGAGAAGTTCAGGGCATACAGGCTGACGGAAGCCGATAGGAAGATCCGCGCCGAATTCGTCGACTGCACGCTCGACGAGCTCGACCCGGGCGACCTGGTGGTGCGGGTCGCCTACTCGGACGTGAACTACAAGGACGCGCTGGCCGCCACCGGCAAGGGCCGCATCCTGTTGCGCCCCTCCTGCATCGGCGGCATCGACCTGGCGGGCACGGTGGTGTCCTCCAGCGATGCGCGCGTCGCCAAGGGCGACGCCGTCCTGGCGGTGGGCCACCAGCTCGGCGTGAAGCATCACGGCGGCTACGCCGAGTACGCGCGCATCCCGGCGAACTGGGCGGTGAAGCTGCCCAAGGGCATGACGCTGTGGGAGGCGATGGCCTTCGGCACCGCCGGCTATACGGCGGGGCTCGCCATCGTGCGCATGGAGCACAACGGCCTGAAGCCCGCCAACGGCCCGGTGGTGGTGGACGGCGCGACCGGCGGCGTGGGCTCGATCGCGCTCGCCGCGCTGGCGAAGATGGGTTACGCGGTGTCTGCGCTCACCGGCAAGGAAAGCGAATCCGGCTGGCTGAAGACGCTCGGCGCGAAGGAGATCCTGCTGCGCCAGGGCCTCGACCTGGCGAAGATCAAGCCGCTGGACAAGGCGACCTGGGCGGGCGCGGTGGACAACCTCGGCGGCGAGGTGCTGGCCTGGATGGCGAGCAGCATGAAATTCAACGGTGTCATCGCGTCGATAGGCCTGGCGGCGAGCCCCAACCTCACCACCACGGTACTGCCGTTCATCCTGCGCGGCGTCAGCCTGCTGGGGGTCAACTCGACCGATTGCCCGACGCCCGAGGAGGAGCGCGCGGTATGGCAGCGGCTCGCCACCGACATGCGCCCGCCGATGTTGAAGGACATGGCGCGCACGGTGGCGTTTGCCGACCTGCCCAAGGTGTTCGACGACTTCATCAATGCCAAGGTGACGCGGCGCATCGTGGTGGACCTGAACGCATGACGACCTACAAGGAATTTCATCGCCGCTCGATCGAGGACCGCGCCGGCTTCTGGGCCGAGGAGGCGAAGCTGCTCCATTGGCACAAGCCGTTCGTGAAGGTGCTCGATTATTCGCGGCCGCCGTTCGCCAAATGGTTCGTCGGCGGCGAGACCAACCTGTGCCACAACGCGGTGGACCGCCACCTTTCTGCGCGCGGCGAGCAGAAGGCGCTGGTGTGGATCTCCACCGAGGTGGGTCGGGAGGAGAGCTACACTTACCGGCAGCTGCACGCGGAAGTGAACCGGGTGGCGGCGATGCTGCTGGCACTGGGCGTGAAGCGGGGCAATCGCGTGATCATCTACATGCCGATGATTCCCGAGGCCTGCTTCGCCATCCTCGCCTGCGCGCGCGTCGGCGCCATCCACTCCGTGGTGTTCGGCGGCTTCGCGGCGGCGAACCTGGCCGCGCGCATCGACGATGCGAAGCCTTCGCTGATGATCACCGCGGACGGCGGCAGCCGCATGGGCAAGCCCGTGCTCTACAAGTCGCTGGTGGACGAGTCGCTCAAGCTCGCCAAGCACCCGCCGCAGAAGGTACTCATCTTCCGCCGCGGTCTGGATTCCGGCATGCCGGTGGTTCCCGGGCGCGACGTGGACTGGAACGAACTTGCCCCAAGGCATCAGGGCGCGCAAGTGCCCTGCGTATGGCTGGAATCGAACGAGCCGTCTTACATCCTGTACACCTCAGGCACTACCGGCAAGCCGAAGGGCGTGCAGCGCGACGTGGGCGGCTACGCAGTCGCGCTCGCCTCTTCCATGCGGCGGATCTTTTGCGGCGGCGCCGGCGAGACCATGTTCACCACGTCCGACATCGGCTGGGTGGTGGGTCACTCTTACATCGTCTACGGGCCGCTCATCGCCGGCATGACCACCATCATGTACGAGGGCGTGCCGGTGCGTCCCGATGCAGGCGTGTGGTGGAAGATCGTGCAGGACCATAAGGTGGCGGTGATGTTCTCCGCGCCGACCGCGATCCGCGTGCTGAAGAAGTACGACGTGGCCTACCTGAAGATGTACGACCTGTCCTCGCTCAAGCACCTGTTCCTCGCCGGCGAACCGCTCGACGAGCCGACGCACCGCTGGATCACGGAGTCGCTCGGACGGCCGGTGATCGACCACTACTGGCAGACCGAGACCGGATGGCCGTTGCTCTCGGCGCACCCCGGCGTGGAGAACACGCCGCTCAAGATGGGCTCACCGAGCTTCCCGGTCTATGGCTACGACGTGCGCCTGCTGCATGAGTCCACCGGCAAGCCGGTGGCGGACGGCGAGAAGGGCGTGGTGGCGATCGCGCCGCCGCTGCCGCCGGGCTGCATGAGCACCGTGTGGGGCGACGACCAGCGCTTCGTAGACACCTATTTCAGGGACTTCAAGGACCAGTTGATCTATACGACCTTCGACTGGGGCATCCGCGACAAGGACGGCTACTACTTCATCCTCGGCAGGACGGATGACGTGATCAACGTCGCCGGCCACCGTCTCGGCACGCGCGAGATCGAGGAGGCGGTGAACATGCATCCGGGCATCGCCGAGTGCGCGGTGGTGGGCGTGGCGGACCAGTTGAAGGGCCAGCTGCCGATGGCCTTCGCGGTAGTGAAAGACCCGGCGCGCATCGCCTCGAGCGAGGGCCGCAGGCAGTTCGAGGGCGAGATCATGCGGACCGTGGACAAGCAGCTTGGCGCCATCGGGCGTCCCGGGCGCGTGTTCTTCGTCACTCTGCTGCCGAAAACGCGCTCGGGCAAGGTGTTGCGGCGCTCGATCCAGGCGATCGCCGAGAAGCGCGACCCGGGCGACCTGACCACCATCGAGGATCCGGGCGCGCTGGAGCAGATCCGGCAGGCGCTGCAATGAAGACCCGGCAGGAACTGACCCTCGCGGACTGCGAGAGAATCGCCGCGGCCGCACTGGCCGAGGCGCGGCGCAACAAATGGGTGGTGTCCATCGCCATCCTGGACGACGGCGGCCACCTGCTGCACTTCGTGCGCATGGACGGGGCGACGCCCGCCAATGCGGGTATCGCCCTGGAAAAGGGGCGCACCGCGGCGATATCGCGCCGCAGCAGCGGCATGTGGGAGCAGCGCGTGAAGGAGGGCAGGACGTCGATGCTGAAGATGCCCGGCATCCTCCCGGTGCAGGGCGGCGTGCCGATCGTGGTCGAGGGTACCTGCGTTGGGGCGGTGGGCGTCTCGGGCGTGCAGTCGCACGAGGACGAGCAAATTGCGCAAGCGGGCATCGACGGTTTGCTGAGCGAGTAACGGTGGAATAGCTCTCAGCGGTACGCTGTTCGCCAACGAGGAACCAGTCTTTCCAACAGGAGGAGACCCGCGATGAAGAAGCTCTTGCATATTGTGCTAGCTCTGATGCTGGCCGCGACAGCGCTTTGCGCGCGCGCCCAGGGCTATGGACCGCCCATCACCCTGGAGCAGGCCCGCAAGGTGATGGCAGCCGCCGAAGCCGAGGCGAGGAAGAACCACTGGAACCTGTCGATCGCGATCGTCGACACGGGCGGCCACATGGTGCTCATGCAGCGCATGGATGGCGCGTTTTTCGCCAGCGCCCAGGTAGCGCGCGACAAGGCGTGGTCTGCCGCGGCCTACATGCGGCCAGGCAAGGCGTTGCAGGACCGTCTGGCGACTGGGGGGGCGGAGATTCGAATACTCCGGCTTAAAGGGGCAAGCCCCATTGAAGGTGGAGATCCGATCATGGCCGATGGCAAGGTAATCGGCGGCATCGGCGTGTCGGGCGGCTCGGGCGAGCAGGATGGACAGGTGTCGAGGGCGGGCGCTGGCGCGCTGAAGTAGCGGGCTATTGCGGCGCGGCGACGACGCTGTCGGCGATCAGCGCGTCGATGCGCGCGGGCGCGTAACCCAGCGAGGCGAGCAACTCGCGCGCATTCTCCGACACCGCGGGCGGTTGGTTTCTCAGCCCGAGCCGCTTGCCGTCCAGTTCCAGCGGCAGGCCGGGCACCTTGAAGCTCGTGCCGCGCGGGTCCTTCGTTTCGATCATGCCACCGGCGTTGAGGTGCGGGTCGTCGAACAGGTCGCGCGGGCGCGTGATCGGCGCGTACGGCAGGCCGATGGCCTCGAGCTTCTTCGCCAGGTCGACCTTGGAATAGCGGCGCAGGATTTCCTCCAGCTTCGGCAGCAACCGGGCGCGCTCCTTCACGCGCTGGCCGTTGGTGCGCAGGCGCTCGTCCGCGGCGAGATCGGCCGCGCCGAACTCGCGGCAGAACACTTCCCACTGCGTGTCGGTGACCACACCGACGAACAGGCGGTCGCCGTCCTGTGTCGGGAAGATGTCGTAGACGCCCCAGGCGGGCTTCTTCACCGCCATCGGCGGCGGCTCCTCGCCCGTGATGGCGAGCTGCGCCATGTGCTGGGCGACGAGGAACACGGTGTTCTCGTACAGCGCGCTGCGCACCAGCTTGCCTCGCCCCGTCTTGTCGCGCTCGCGCAGCGCGGCGAGGATGCCGATGGCGGCGAACATCCCGCCCATGATGTCGTTGACCGAGGAGCCCACGCGCAACGGGCGATCGGGCAGGCCGGTCATGTAGGCGAGGCCGCCCATCATCTGCACCACTTCGTCGAGCGCGGGACGATGTTCGTAAGGTCCCGACAGGAAGCCTTTCAGGGTGCAATACACCAGACGGGGATTGCGCTTCGACAACGGTTCGTAGCCCAGGCCCATCTTCTCCAGCGCGCCGGGGCGGAAGTTCTCCGTCATCACGTCGGCGGACTCGATCAGCTTGAGAACGATTTCCATGCCCTCGGGGTGCTTCAAGTCGAGGGCGAGGCTCTTCTTGTTGCGGTTGAAGATGCTGTAGAAGCCGGCGCCCGCGCCGACGAGGCGCCGCGTGTTGTCGCCTTCCATCGGCTCGACCTTGATCACTTCCGCGCCCAGGTCGGCAAGCACCAGGCCGCAGGTGGGCCCCATCACCATGTGCGCGAACTCCACGACCCGCAGCCCCTCAAGCGGCAGCACGGAATCCCTTGGGCAGGCCGGCGAGCGCCATGTGCCCGTACACCGGCTCCTGCGGCACGCCGCGGATCATGATCGCGCGCGCGGCGAGCAGTTTGTCGAAATCGATGCCGGTCGCGAGGCCCATGCTCTCGAACATGAACACCAGGTCCTCGGTGATCACGTTGCCGCTCGCGCCGGGCGCGAACGGGCAGCCGCCGAGCCCGCCCATCGAGGAATCGAAGGCGCGCACGCCTTCCTCGTAGGCGGCGAGCGCGTTGGCGAGGCCGAGGCCGCGCGTGTTGTGGAAGTGCGCGCCTTCGAGCTTGTCGCCGATCTCCTGCTTCACGCGGCGGAACACGCGGTGCACCTGCGCCGGGTTGGCGTAGCCCACGGTGTCGGCGAGCGCCACGGCGTCGCAGAACTCCGCCAGCGATACGGCAATGCGGATCACTTCGTCCTCCGGCACTTCGCCCTGCAGCGTGCAGCCGAAGGCGGTGGAGATCGCGCCTTCGATCTCCGGGCCGTCCTTGCCGGCCATCTGCGCGGCCTTGCGCACTTCCTCGAGCATCTGGTCGGGTGTCATGCGCACGTTCGACACGCTGTGCTGGTGCGAAGCGGACACCGGGAAGGTGATCTTGTGCGCGCCGGCGTCGCGCGCGCGCTCGAAGCCTTTCACGTTGGGCGCCAGCGCCACCACCTTGATACCGGGGATGGTCAGCGCGTGCCGCACCACCTCGGCGGTGTCGGCCATCGCGGGAATGAGCTTCGGCGGCACGAAGGAGCCGACCTCGATCTCTTCGAGCCCAGCGGCGGCGAGGGCGCTGATCCAGGCCTTCTTCGCCTCGGTGGGCATCAGCTGCTTGGCGTTCTGCAGCCCGTCGCGCGGGCCGACTTCGCAGATGTGGACTTGGCGCATGGTGGACCCCTGGAAGGTTCTGATTTTAGCGCGCCTCGATACGCAGGACTGCATAGCCGCACAGCGCGCCGCAGGCAGCGAAGGCGAGCATCGCCCACAGCGACGCACCCCAGCCGCCGAAGTGGGAAGCCAACCAGGCGAGCACGATCGGCCCGAAAAACTGGCCGGCCTGCGAAGTCTGCATCACCATGCCGTTGGTGGTGCCTACGTGCTGCGGTGTCTTTGCGTGCACCACCACGCCGGTGAAGATGCAGGCGGGAATCACGCCGGCGCACATCGAGAACGCGAGCACCAGGAAGTAGCGCAGCGCATCAGGCAGCAGCGGGCTCAGCATGCCCGCATCGCACACGGCCATGATCGCGCAGGCGGCGAGAATCAGCGGCCCGCGGCGCACACCGCGCGACAGCAGCCAGCCGCCGCCGAGGTTGCCCGGCACATTGACCAGCACCATGAGCGCCGTGAGCAGGGACGCCACCGTGGACGTCGCGCCGCGCTCATCCACCAGAAAGGTCGGCAGCCAGATCATCACCGAGGTCCACTGCGCGACGTAGAACGCGAACAACAGCGCGAGCGCCACGCTTGCCGGCTGGGCGAGCGATTCCAGCGCCAGCCTCATCGAGGCGACGCCACCGTAGCGTGGCGTTGGGGAGTGCCGCGCGACGAGCAGGAAGACGATCGCCGCAACGATCGACAACGTGACCCAAAGTCCGCGCCACCCCCAGGCTGAGAGCAGCAGCGGCGCCAGCAGGATCGCCGCGCTGCCGCCGGATGGCATGTAGGAACTCCATAGGCCCATCACCTTGGATCGGTCGGGCGTGTCGGCGGCCGCCGCCATCAGCGCGGAACCGGCAACGGTGAACAGGATAAAGCCGACGCCTTCGAAAAAACGTGATACGAGCAGCGACGGGAAATTCCAGGCGGCGGCGCCCAGCAGTCCGGCAAGGCACATTACCGCGAGTCCCGCCAGCCCGAGCCGCCTGTGGCCGTAGCGGTCGCACAGGACGCCTATGAACATGCCTACGAGCAGGCCGATCACGTTGAAGGTGGTGGCGATGAAACCGGACTCCACCAGCGTCAGGCCGAGCTCCGCGCGCTGCGCGGGCAGGGCGGGCGGAACCTTGCCGATGTAGGCGCCGCAGATGAGGCCGCCGGCGAACACGGCCCAGACTGCGGACCAGCGGGTGGCGGCGCTCAAGCCGCGTGCACCGGGATCTTCAGCTCTACGATTTTCTTGCGCCAGTCGGCGGGGCCGGTCTGGTGCACCGAAGCGCCGCTCGCGTCCACCGCCACGGTGACCGGCATGTCCTTGACCTCGAACTCGTAGACCGCCTCCATGCCGAGGTCCTCGAATGCCAGTACGCGGGACTTGCGGATCGCCTTGGCGACCAGATAGGCAGCGCCGCCGACGGCGATGAGCGAAGCCGCCTTGTGCTTGCGGATCGCCTCGATCGCCACAGGGCCGCGCTCGCCTTTGCCGACCATGGCGATCAAGCCCGTGCGGCCGAGCATGGTCTCCACGAACTTGTCCATGCGCGTGGCGGTGGTCGGTCCGGCAGGGCCCACGACTTCTTTGCCCACGGGCTCGACGGGCCCGACGTAGTAGATGACGCGGTTGGTGAAGTCGACGGGCAGCTTCTGGCCCTTGTCCAGCATGTCCTGGATGCGCTTATGCGCAGCGTCGCGCCCGGTCAGCAGCTTGCCTGAGAGAAGCAGCGTTTCCCCAGGCTTCCACGCCGCCACTTCCGCGCGCGTCAGCGCATCGAGGTTCACGCGCCGCGCATTGGTCGCGGGCGTCCAGGTGACCTTGGGCCAATCTTCCAGCGACGGCGCTTCGAACTCCGCCGGCCCCGAGCCGTCCAGCACGAAATGTAGGTGGCGCGTCGCGGCGCAGTTCGGAATCATGGCGATCGGCTTGTTCGCCGCGTGCGTGGGATAGGAAAGGATCTTCACGTCCAGCACGGTGGACAGGCCGCCCAGGCCCTGCGCGCCGATGCCGAGCGCATTCACCTTGTCGTAGAGCTCGATCCTCAGTTCCTCGTACTTGTCGCGCGGCCCGCGCGCCTTGAGCTCGGCCATGTCGATCGGCTGCATGAGGGCTTCTTTCGCCATCACCATGGCCTTCTCGGCGGTGCCGCCGATGCCGATGCCCAGCATCCCGGGCGGGCACCAGCCCGCGCCCATGGTGGGCACGGTTTTCAGCACCCAGTCCACGACCGAGTCGGAAGGATTGAGCATGGCGAACTTGGACTTGGCTTCCGAACCGCCGCCCTTGGCCGCGACGTCCACTGCGAGCGTGGCGCCAGGAACCATCTCGGTATGGATCACCGCGGGCGTGTTGTCTTTGGTGTTGCGGCGCGCGAACTGCGGGTCCTCGAGTACGGAGGCGCGCAGCTTGTTGTCCGGATGGTTGTAGGCGCGCCGCACGCCTTCGTTCACCGCATCGGCGACCGAGCCCTTGAAGCCCTCGAAGCGCACCTCCATGCCGACCTTCAGGAATACGTTGACGATGCCGGTGTCCTGGCAGATCGGGCGATGTCCTTCCGCGCACATGCGCGAATTGGTCAGGATCTGGGCGATGGCGTCCCTGGCGGCCGCGGACTGCTCGCGCTCGTAAGCGCGGCCGAGCGCGCGGAGGTAGTCGCCCGGGTGGTAGTAGGAGATGAACTGCAGCGCGTCGGCGACGCTCTGCACCAGGTCCTGGTAGCGGATGATGGCCGGCATCGGCGGGCGGAGAGGGTTGCGGAAGCCGCGTAATCTAGCATACGCTTGATTCAATTCGGCATTCATCCCAGGGGAGGAGTTGCATGTCGTCCACCATCGAGTCGGTGCTGCAGGAAACGCGGGTGTTTCCGCCGGCGCCGGAATTCGTCAGGCAGGCCAACATTTCCGGCATGGAGGCGTACCGCAAGCTGTGCGACGAAGCCGAGCGTGATTTCGAGGGCTTCTGGGGCCGCCTGGCGAAGGAGCATGTGCTCTGGCACAAGCCCTTCACCAAGGTGCTGGACGAATCCAAGGCGCCGTTCTACCGCTGGTTCTACGACGGCGAACTGAATGCCTCGTATAACTGCCTCGACCGGCATCTGAAAACGCAGCCCGACAAGGTGGCGATCATCTTCGAGGCGGACGACGGCAAGGTCACCCGGATCACCTACAAAGCGCTGTACCAAGAGGTCTGCAAGCTGGCCAACGCGCTCAAGGCGCATGGCGTGAAGACGGGCGATCGCGTGCTGATCTACATGCCGATGTCGATCCAGGTGGTGGTGGCGATGCAGGCCTGCGCGCGCATCGGCGCTACGCACTCGGTCGTGTTCGGCGGCTTTTCCGCCAAATCGCTGCAGGAGCGCATCATCGACGCCGGCGCCACCGAGGTCATCACCGCCGACGGGCAATTCCGCGGCGGCAAGGAGATTCCGCTCAAGTCCGTGGTGGACGAAGCTTTCGCGATGGGCGGATGCGAGAAGGTGCGCAATGTCATCGTCTACAAGCGCAGCGGCAGTGCCATCACGATGCAGGCGCCGCGCGACAAGTGGTGGGACGACGTGCTCAAGGGCCAGCCCGATTCCTGCGAGCCGACCTGGGTGAACGCCGAGCACCCGCTGTTCATCCTCTACACCTCGGGTTCCACCGGCAAGCCGAAGGGCGTGCAGCACTCGACCGGCGGCTTCCTGCTGTGGGCGGTCCTCACCATGAAATGGGTGTTCGACAACAAGCCGAGCGACGTGTTCTGGTGTACGGCGGACGTGGGCTGGGTGACTGGCCACACGTACATCACCTACGGCCCGCTCGCGGCGGGCACCACTGAGGTGATCTTCGAAGGCGTCCCGACGTACCCGGACGCCGGCAGGTTCTGGAAGATCATCCAAGACCACAGGGTGAACGTGTTCTACACGGCGCCGACGGCAATCCGCTCGCTCATCAAGGCCGGCGGCGACTTGCCGAAGAAATACGACCTCAAGTCGCTGCGCATCCTCGGCACGGTCGGCGAGCCGATCAACCCTGAGGCCTGGATGTGGTATCACGAGACGGTGGGCGGCGGGCGCTGCCCGATCGTCGATACCTGGTGGCAGACGGAGACGGGCGGTCACCTCATTTCGCCGCTGCCGGGAGTGACGCCCACCAAGCCGGGCTCGTGCACCTTCCCGCTGCCGGGAATCATGACCGATATCGTGGACGAGACCGGGCAGTCCGTGGGCAAGGGCAAGGGCGGCATTCTGGTCATCAAGCGGCCCTGGCCCGCCATGATCCGCACCATCTGGGGTGACCCGGACCGATTCAAGAAGACCTACTACCCCGAAGACTTCAAGGGCAAGTATTACCTCGCGGGCGACGGTGCGAGCACGGATCAGGACGGTTACTACCGCATCATGGGCCGCATCGACGACGTGCTGAACGTCTCGGGGCACCGCCTCGGCACGATGGAGATCGAGTCGGCACTGGTGGCGAATTCCAAGCTGGTGGCGGAAGCCGCGGTGGTCGGCCGGCCCGATGAACTCACCGGCGAGGCGGTATGCGCGTTCGTCGTGCTCAAGGGTCCCCGCCCGAGCGGCGAAGAGGCCAAGCGCATCGCGCAGGAACTGCGCAACTGGGTGACCAAGGAGATCGGCGCAATCGCGCGGCCCAAGGACATCCGCTTCGGCGACAACTTGCCCAAGACGCGCTCTGGCAAGATCATGCGGCGGCTCTTGCGCGCCATCGCCAGGGGCGAGGAAATCAAGCAGGACGTCTCGACGCTCGAGAACCCTGCGATCCTGGAGCAGCTGAAGCAGTCCTTGTGACGCGACGGCCGTGACGGCTGCGAGGAAGCGACATGGGCGAGACTGAGCGCAAGGGCCAGCGCATGACCGCGCTGTGCATGCTGGGCTGCGTGCTGTTCAATTTCCCGATCCTGGCGCTGTTCAACGTCTCGGGCACGCTGTTCGGCGTGCCCCTGCTCTACGCCTACCTCTTCATCGCCTGGGCGCTGCTCATCGCGCTGATGGCCTGGGTGGTCGAGAGGCGGGAATAGCGGTCCGCCGATGCTCCAGGGCTGGGTCATCGCGGTCACTGCGTTCGCCTACCTGGGATTGCTGTTCGCGATTGCCTATTACGCCGACAAGCGCGCCGACGCCGGCCGCTCGCTCATCGCCAATCCCTACATCTACGCGCTGTCGCTGGCGGTCTACGCGACCGCGTGGACCTTCTATGGCAGCGTGGGGCGCGCGGCGAGCGATGGCGTCGGGTTCCTGCCGATCTACATCGGCCCGACGCTGATGATTGCGCTGTGGTGGCTGGTGATGCGCAAGGTGCTGCGCATCAGCAAGGAAAACCGCATCACTTCGCTCGCCGACTTCATCGCCTCGCGCTACGGCAAGAGCGCGCTGCTCGGCGGGGTGGTGACGGTGATCGCCGTCGTCGGCATCCTGCCCTACATCTCGCTGCAGCTGAAGGCGGTGTCGAACAGCTTCACCATCGTGCTGCAGTACCCGGAGATCGTGATGCCGGCCAAGGTGGGCGCGATCCCGATCCTGCAGGACACCGCGCTCTGGGCGGCGCTGATCCTGGCGCTGTTCACCATCCTGTTCGGCACGCGCCACCTGTATTCGGCCGAACACCACGAGGGCATGGTGGCGGCGATCGCCTTCGAGTCGCTGGTCAAGCTGCTGGCGTTCCTCGCCGTCGGCGTGTTCGTGACCTTCGGCATCTACGACGGCTTCGGCGACGTGTTTTCCCGCGCCGCGTCGGACGGCGCGCTGCGCCCGCTGCTCACCCCGCTCGAGGGCGTGGCCGGCGGCTACGCCAGCTGGGTGTGGCTCACGGTGCTGTCGATGCTCGCCATCATGTTCCTGCCGCGCCAGTTCCAGGTCACGGTGATCGAGAACACGGACGAAAGGCACCTCAACAAGGCGATCTGGCTGTTTCCGCTGTACATGCTGGCGATCAACGTGTTCGTGCTGCCGCTCGCCTTCGGCGGCAGGCTGCACTTTCCCGACGGCACGGTGGACGCCGACACCTTCGTGCTCACCCTGCCGATGGCCGAGAAGCAGGAGTGGCTCGCGCTGCTGGTGTTCATCGGCGGCCTGTCGGCGGCGACCGGCATGGTGATCGTGGAGACGATCGCGCTGTCCACCATGGTGTGCAACGACCTGGTCATGCCGGTGCTGCTGCGCATGCGCAGCCTGCGGCTCAACGAGCGTGCCGACCTGACCGGACTGCTGCTCGGCATCCGGCGCGGCGCGATCCTGCTGATCCTGCTGCTCGGCTTCCTCTACTTCCGGCTCGCCGGCGAGGCCTACGCGCTGGTCTCCATCGGCCTGATCTCGTTCGCTGCCGTCGCGCAGTTCGCGCCCGCCGCGCTGGGCGGCATCTTCTGGAAGGACGGCACGCGGCGCGGCGCGCTGTCGGGGCTGGTCGCGGGATTCGCGGTCTGGTTCTACACGCTGCTGCTGCCCGCGCTGGCGCGTTCCGGCTGGCTGCCGATTGGCCTGCTGGAGCAGGGGCCGTTCGGCATTGCGCTGCTCAAGCCGTTGCAGCTCTTCGGCTTGTCGGGACTCGACCAGATCACGCATGCCATGCTCTGGAGCATGCTGGCGAACCTGGGCGCGTACGTGCTGGTCTCGCTGCTCGACTCTCCCAGCGCCGAAGAGCACCGGCAAGCGAGCCTGTTCGTCGACGTGTTCAAGCGATCCGGCGAGGAGGGCGGGGCGCGCTTCTGGCGCGGCACCGCCTCCGCGACTGACCTGCACAACGTGCTGGCGCGCTTTCTCGGCGCTGAGGCTGCCGACGACACATTTCGCGGTTACGCCCGGCGCAAGGGCCTGCGTTGGCCCGAGCAGCCACTCTCGGCGGACGCCGAATTCGTGCACCATGTCGAGACCCAGCTTGCCGGCGCGATCGGCGCGGCGTCGGCGCACATCATGATCGCATCGGTGGTGAAGGAGGAGGCGCTGACGCTGGAGGAAGTGCGCGCCATGCTCGACGAGGCCTCGCAGATCATCGTCTACAGCCACCGGCTGGAGCAGAAATCCCAGGAACTGGAGCGCGCCACCCAGGAGCTGCGCGCGGCGAACGAGCGGCTCACCGAGCTCGACCGGCTGAAGGACGATTTCGTCTCCACGGTGTCGCACGAACTGCGCACGCCGCTCACCTCGATTCGCGCCTTTACCGAGATCCTGCACGATAACCCGGACCTGGCACTGGCCGAGCGCGCGCGCTTTCTCAGCATCGTCAGCAAGGAGACCGAGCGGCTGACGCGGCTCATCAACCAGATCCTCGACGTCTCCAAGCTCGAGTCGGGCCGCGCCGAGTGGCACGAGTCGCTGGTGGACATGCGCGACGTGATCGAGGACACCATCGCGGCGACCAGCCAGCTGTTCAAGGAGCGCGACGTACGCCTGGTGAAACGCCTGCCCGAGGCGGTGCCGAAGGTGATGGCCGACCTCGACCGTATCGTGCAGGTGGTGCTGAACCTGCTGTCCAACGCGGTGAAGTTCATCGAGCCCGGGCGCGGGCTGGTGGAGGTCGCGCTCGCCGAGGAGCGCGGTTTCCTGCGCGTCGACGTGCGCGACAACGGTCCCGGCATCCGCGTCGAGGACCAGGAGGTCATCTTCGACAAGTTCCGCCAGGCCGGCGACACGCTGACCGGCAAGCCGCAGGGCAGCGGCCTCGGACTGCACATCAGCCGGCGCATCGTAGAGCATTTCGGCGGCCGCATGTGGGTCAGCAGCCGGCCCGGCGAAGGCGCGTGCTTCTCGTTCACGCTGCCACTCGCGCGCGAGCCGGCGCTTGCGCTCGCGCGGGTGGATTGACCCTGCGCCGCATGATGTCCGAACCGACGTCCCCTCCCACCGCTTACGTCGTCGACGACGACGAGGCGATCCGCACGCTCTGGCGCTGGCTCATGGAATCCAACGCCATCCCGGTGCAGATCTACGCTAGCGCGGCCGATTTCATCGCCGCCTACCGCCGGGACGAGCCGGGATGCCTGGTTCTCGACCTCAATCTACCCGGGATGAGCGGTCTGCAACTGCAGGAGTACCTGAAGCAGCGCGGCATCGAGATCCCGATCGTGTTCGTCACCGGCCATGCCGACGTGCCGACTGCGGTGAGCGCGCTCAAGGGCGGGGCGGTGGATTTCATCCAGAAGCCGTTCGGCTATCGCGAGGTGGTGGCGATCATCAGGAAGGCGCTTGCGCGCGATGCCGAGATCCGGGAGATGCGCGCGCGCCAGGCTCTGGTCGCGAGCCGCATCGCGGCGCTCACCGAGCGTGAGCGCGACGTGTTGCGCCGCATCATCGTGGGGAAACAGAACAAGATCATCGCCACCGAACTGGAAATCAGCATGAAGACAGTTGAATTTCATCGCTCCAAGGTGATGGAGAAGATGGGTGCCGACTCCGTGGCTGCCCTGGTGCAGCTCACCCTAGGGTTTTCCCTAGTGGATAGCCTTCCACCTGAAGGCTAGCATCGGCAACGCTGTGGGGAAAGAAAGCGCAAGCGAACGCTTTCGACAGAACATTTGCCAGAGGAGGCGCATATGGCCGATTTGACGCCCGCGCAACGCGAAGCGTACTGGAAGAAAACATCCCGCCTGATGTGGATCATCATGTTCTTGTGGGCATTCTTCAGCTTCGGGGTCCATGTGTTTGCAGTGCAGCTCAACTCGATCACGTTCATCGGCTTCCCGCTCGGCTTCTACATGGCCGCGCAGGGCTCGCTGATCGCGTTCGTGGTGCTGTGCTTCTGGAACGCGTACGCGCAGAACAAGATCGACGAGGAATTCGGCGTCGCCGAAGACTGAGACCGGACCGCAGGAGACAAGAATCATGGCTCAAACAACGTCAGCGAGCTTTATCAACAGCCTCGGCAAGATCTACGCGGGCTATACCGGAGGGTTCATCTTCTTCGTGATCGTCCTGGCGATCATGGAACAGATGGGCGTGTCCAACAAGATCATCGGCTACTGCTTCGTGTTTCTGACGATCGGCGTGTACGCCTACATCGGCATCCTCTCGCGCACCCAGGAGATCTCCGAGTACTACGTGGCCGGGCGGGTGGTGCCGCCGTTCTTCAACGGCATGGCGACCGGCGCCGACTGGATGAGCGCGGCCTCGTTCATCTCGATGGCCGGCGGCCTGTATCTCGCAGGCTACGGCGGCCTGGGCTACGTGCTGGGCTGGACCGGCGGCTACGTGCTGGTCGGAGTCCTGCTCGCGCCCTACCTGCGCAAGTTCGGCCAGTTCACGGTGCCCGACTTCCTTGGCGTGCGCTACGAAGGCAACACCGCGCGCATCTGCGGCGTGGTCGTGCTGATCGCCGCGTCGTTCACCTATATCGTCGCGCAGTGCTTCGGCATCGGCATCATCACCTCGCGCTTTCTTGACATTCCGTTCGAGATCGCGATCTTCGTCGGGCTGCTCGGCATCCTGGTGTGCTCGATGCTCGGCGGGATGCGCGCGGTGACCTGGACCCAGGTGGCGCAATACATCATCCTGATCGTCGCCTACCTGACGCCGGTGGTCTGGCTTTCGTTCAAGCTCTACGGCAACCCGATCCCGGAACTCACGTATGGGCAGGCGTTGCAGGAGATCGCGGGGCTCGAGCAGAAGCTCGGCATCGCCAAGCCGCACGTGGCGGCGTACGCCGACGCCACGGGCCAGTTCAGCTGGGTCGAGTTCAACAACTTCTGGGCGCTGGTGCTAACCCTGATGATCGGCACGGCGTCGCTGCCGCATATCCTGATGCGCTACTTCACGACACCGAACGTGCGCGATGCCCGCAAGTCCGTCGGCTGGAGCATCTTCTTCATCTTCCTGCTCTACTTCACCGCGCCAGCCTACGCGGCGTTCGCGAAGCTCGAGGTCTACCGGAACGTGATCGGCCAGCAAATCGCCTCGCTGCCCGCCTGGGTGCAGAACTGGTCCCAGGTCGGCGGCCTGCTCACGATCAAGGACGCCAACGGCGACGGCATCCTGCAGCTCGGCGAGTTCATTATTAACCAGGACATCATCGTGCTGTCGATGCCGGAAATAGCGGGTCTGCCGTACGTGATCTCCGGCCTGGTCGCGGCCGGCGGCCTGGCGGCGGCGCTGTCCACCGCTGACGGGCTGTTGCTCGCTATCGCCAATGCGCTGAGCCATGATGTCTACTACAAGATGATCGATCCAAAGGCGTCCACGCTGCGGCGCCTGACCGTGGCCCGTGTCCTGTTGGTCGGCGTGGCAATCGTCGCGGCGGCGGTCGCCGGCACGCGGCCCGCGGGCATTATCCAGATGGTCGCGTGGGCGTTCTCGCTGGCGGCGGCCGGCCTGTTTGCGCCGCTCGTGCTCGGCATCTGGTGGAAGCGCACCACGGCGGCAGGCGCGATTGCCGGCATGATCATCGGCTTCGGCGTCTGCGCGTTTTACCTCGTCGGCACACGCTATTTCGACATGCCGCTGTGGTTCGGCATCCGCAACATCTCGAGCGCATTGTTCGGCCTGCCGCTGGCGTTCCTGGTGACCTGGGCGGTAAGTATGATGACTGCAGCGCCGTCGAAGGAGATGCAGGACTTCGTCGATTCGATCCGCGTACCCAAGGGCGAGCTCGCATGGGCCAAGGGGGCGGTGCACGACTAGCCGCCGTCTCGCCGTCCGGTTGCGTAGGGCCCGCTCGGTGCGGGCCTTTCGTTTTCTTCGTTTGCACTACAATGACGTTTCCATGTACATGACAATCATTCAACGCCTCGCCGTGGCGGGCGCGCTTGGCCTCGCGCTCGCCCTCGCCGGTTGCGCCAGGGGCAAGGACGAGCAGCTCGCCTACGACGTCTGCCTGGCGGCGGCGAAAAAGGACCCGAAATACGCGCAGGCAGCGTTCGCCACCAAGGAGCAGTCGAACATTCAGGCTTCGACCGGCGACTCGGGCATCCGGGTCAACATTCCCTACCAACTCGACGGCAAGAAGGGGCTCTACCAGTGCATCGCCGATAAGCAGACCGACGGCAGCTACAAGGTTACGTTCTAGGCGAGTAACTGCCTGACCAGGTCCGCGGCGGCGATGCGCCGCTGCATCTCTTGGCTCACCGCGATCATGCGGAAGCGCACGGCTCCGTACACCACTTCCTCGTCCAGCGCGCGCATGCTGGCGTGGATCGGCAGCGTGTCGAAGAGCCGCTTGGCAGAATGATCCGCGACGTCAAGCGCCTGTTGCGGCGCCCGCAGGCTTGCGGTCCTGAAGCGCTCGCCGAACGACGCGAGCGCGTCGCTCCACCCTTGCGTCCGGTGGCCTGGCGCCGGCAGGGCGGCGAGGATGGCGGAATGCAAATCGACAAGCGCCGCGCACAGGCGCGGTCTCTGATCGCTGGTGACATAAAGTCGCAGGTGCCCCTCGGCCACGATGCACAGGTCGCCGAGGACGGCGACGAAGGTTTCCCAGCGGCAGACTTCGAGCGCATCGAGGAAGGTCTTTTCGGCGAACAGCGCGTAGCTCGCCAAACCGGTCTTGCCGCGGCAGTAGTCGATCGCGCATTTCTGCGCGATCAGGGCGGCGCGCTCAGCGAGAAAGGTCTGCAGGTCGTCGACCGAGGCAATCGGCACCGGCCGCAGGCGCGCCCGCAGGCGCCGCCAGAATTGGTCGAGTCGATGGTTGCCGGACATCTGGGACGAGGGATTCTCATGGTAGCGTATCAGCCATGCGGGGCCAGGACATCTGGTGGTCGTACCTGTACTTCCACCTTCCCAATTACGCGTTCTCGGTGTTGTTCTGGACCCTGATCGGGCGGTTCATGTTCGCATGCTTCCTGGCGCCCGATTCGCCCAACTACATCTACCGCTGGTTCCGGCGGCTGACCGATTGGCTGATGCGGCCGGTGGCTTTCATCACGCCCTCCATCGTGCCGCCCCTGGCGCTGGCGCCGGTCGCCGCGTTCTGGGTGGCGGTGACGCGCATCGTTTTCTTTGTCGCAATGCACGCCGCGGGCCTGACGCCGCGCGCGGTGCACTGAGCCGCGTGCTCGACCGCCAGACCCTGTTCCTGATGGTGCTCGGCCTGTGCATCGTGAACGGCATCTTCTCGCCCTATCTCAATTTCGCGATCCCGGTCACCGCGGTGCTGATGCCCGAAATCTTTCCCCGCACCGTGGAATGGGTGCTGTTCTGGAGCTCGATCATGCTCTCGAGCGCGACGCTGCTTTTCAGCGGCGTGCCGGCAGCGCTCTACGAGCGGCTGGCGCAAGGAGAGGGTGAAAGCACGGTCTCGATCTGGATCTGGCTGGCGGGCGCGGCGCTGCTGACGTTACCGGCCGCCAAGAGTTTCCTGTAATGGCGAAGAAGGTGCTGATTGTCGACGACGAGCCGAACATCGTCGCGGCTCTGGAGTATCTCCTCAACCGGAGCGGCTACGAGGTGCGGATCGCGGCGAACGGCGAGGAAGCCCTGCGCCAGGTCGAGACCTTTGCCCCGAACCTGGTGCTGCTCGACGTGATGATGCCCAAGAAAAGCGGCTACGACGTCTGCCAGCGCATCCGCGAACGCCCGGAATGGAACCGCATCAGGATCCTGATGCTCTCCGCGAGGGGGCGCGACGCCGAAGTGAACAAGGGGTTGTCGCTGGGAGCCGACCTGTACATCACGAAACCGTTCTCCAACGCGGAGCTGGTGGCGCGCATCAGGGAGCTGTTGGGAGAGAGCGAGCCATCGGGCCGGCCATGAGCCTGCGCGGCAAGTTCGCCGCCTGGGTCGCGGCGCTGTCGGCCGCCGTGCTGGCGGTGCTGGTAGCGGTTGGGGTGCTGATCGCCTGGGGTCTCCCCGGCACGGAGGCTGCTGCGCTGGCGCGCATCCTCGAATGGCGCGCGCCGGTGCTGGTGTTCGCCGCGATGCTAGTGGTGCTTGCCTGCGGCGGCGCCGTGAAGTGGCTGTTCGCGCAATACGTGGTGGCCGCGCGCGTGCTCGCCGAGCAGGCAAGGGTCATCAGGAGCGTGAATGCCGAGCTGCGGCTGTCATCGGACGGGGCTCCGGAGATTGCCGGCATCGCGGCCGAGATCAACGAGCTCGCCGGCGCCTACCGCAACCTGCAGCGCGACAGCGAAGCGCGCGCCGCCGAGGCGCGCTCGCGACTCGAGGAAGAGCGCAACCGGCTGGCGGCGCTGATGTCCGAGCTGACCCAGGGCGTCATGGTCTGCAACGCCGAAGGCACCATCCTGCTCTACAACGAGCAGGCACGGACGCTGTTCGCCGCGACGGACGCCGTCGCCCGCCAGCCGCTGGTCGGCCTCGGGCGATCGTTGTTCGGCCTGATCGACCGCGCGCAGATCGCGCACGCGGCGCAGAGGCTAGAGCGCAGCCTGGAGCGGGGCGAGCGCCTGCCGAGCGCGCGCCTGGTGGCGGCCACGCCTGCCGGGCGCCTGCTCAAGGTGCAGGTGGCGCCGTTTCTCGGCGCCGAAGCGGACCTCGCCGGCATGGTCCTCGCTCTGGAGGACGTCACCGACCAGCTCGGCCGCGAGTCGCAGCGCCGCTCGCTGCTGCAAATCCTCGCTGCGCGCATCCGCGCGCCGGCGGCCAACATACGCGCCGCCGCGGAAAATCTCGCCGCCTACCCTGAAATCGAACCGCAGAGGCGCGCGCAATTCATCGACATCGTCGCCGCCGAGTCGAGGACCCTTTCGGGCACGATCAACGACGCGTTGCGCGAGTACGCGGACGCCTTGAAGGCGGCCCTGAGGCTCGAGGACATGCGGGTCACGGACCTGCTGGAGTTTGCGCGGCTGCGCATCACGGGCGCGCTCGGCGTCGCCACGGAGCTCGACGAGGTCGACGACGAGCTCTGGGTCTGCGTCGACAGTTATGCGCTCGTGCAGGCCATGGTCCATCTCGCCGCGCGCTTGCGCGAAGAGCATGGCGTGCGCAAGCTCGAGCTGCGCGCCCGTACTGCGGGGCGTTACGCAGAGATCGACCTGGCGTGGAGCGGCACGATCGTCGCCAGCGACGCGCTGACGCACTGGGAACTGCAGCCGATGGAGGGGGGCGCGGAGCAGTCGCCGCTTGCGGTGCGCGACGTGCTGGAGCAGCACGGCGGCGAGGTGTGGGTTCGGAGCGAAGGCGTAGGGGGCCTGCGCACCGGCTGCTTGCGCTTCCTGATCCCGTGCGCCGAGCGCTCTGCGGTGGCAGTGCGCGCAAGCCCCCTCGCGCAGAGCCGGCCCGAGTACTATGACTTCGACCTGTTCGCGCGTAGCGCCGTGCCGGCCGCCCTCAACGAGGCGCGACTCGCGACAATCAGCTACACCGTGTTCGACACCGAGACCACCGGGCTCGAACCCTCTGCGGGCGACGAGATCATCAGCATCGGGGCGGTGCGTGTCGTCAACGGCAGGCTGCTGCGCAACGAGGTGTTCGAGCAGCTGGTCAATCCGCGCCGGGCCCTCAACGCCGAATCGGCGCGCGTGCACCGGATCGATGCGGCGACGCTCGGCAACCAGCCGACGATCAGCGAGGTGTTGCCGGCATTCCACCACTTCTGCGAGGATACGGTCCTGGTCGCGCACAACGCCTCCTTCGACATGCGCTTTCTCGAGCTCAAGCAGGCGAGCAGCGGCGTGCGCTTCGGCCAGCCGGTGCTCGACACCCTGCTGCTGTCGGCAATCGCGCATCCGAGCCTGGAGGACCACACGCTCGAGGCGATTGCCGCGCGCCTGGGCGTGAGCGTCATGGGCCGGCATACCGCGCTGGGGGATGCCCTGCTGACCGCGGACATCCTGTTGAAGTTGCTGCCACTGCTCGCCGAGCGCGGAGTGATGACCCTCGGGCAGGCGCTCGAGGCTTCGCGCAAGTCCTACTACGCCAGGCTGCAATATTGAACTGCATGGCGCGCTCAAATGCCCGGTAGATACGGCCACCTGGAACGGCGCATTGCCGAAGAGCAGCAGACCTTCGCCCTCCCGTTGCGCTCGCTGCTGCGCGGCGCAACAGTCACCTGCGATGAGGGGCGCCCAGTCGCCGAAGTGGCCGCGCTGATGCGGGCCAAGGGTGTCGGATCAGTGATCGTGCTTGACGGCGCCCAGCGGGCGGTCGGCATTGTTACGTCGCACGATCTTGTGAGCACACTCGCCGATGGGGCGGGCGCTCGGCCGGTGGCGGAACGCATGACCCGCGAGCCGCGTGCGCTTCCCGCCCATGCGCTCGCTTACGAGGCGGCGCTATTGATGAGCTCCCGGCGCATTCGCCACGTTCTCGTGACCGACGAAGGACAGCTGCTGGGTGTGGTTTCCGAGCGCGACCTGTTCTCGCTGCAGCGCCTTGGGCTGGGCGAAGTGACCATGGAGATACAGCTCGCTCGGGAGATCGACGTCCTGGCGGAGATCGCGGCCGACATACGCAAGCTGACCGCGGGACTTGTCGAGCACGGCGTTGCAGCCAAGCAGCTCATGTCGCTCGTGTCGGTGCTCAACGACCACTTGTCGCATCGGGTCATCGAGATCGTGCGCCAGCGCCACGATCTCGAGCGTATCAGTTGGTGTTGGCTCGCCTTCGGCAGCGAAGGCAGACTGGAGCAGACCTTCAGCTCGGACCAGGACAACGGCCTGCTGTTCGTGGCACACGACGGTGCGCCGCCGCCGCGCGTACGCGAGCGCCTGTTGCCGTTCGCGCGCGAAGTGAACGCGGCCCTGGATGCGTGCGGCTTCACGCTGTGCAAGGGCAATGTCATGTCGTCGAATCCGGAGTTGTGTCTTTCGCTGGAGGAATGGCGCGCGAAAATGGCGGGCTGGATCGAAGCGTCGCTGCCGAAGGCACTGCTGGATGCGGCGATCTGCTTCGATTTCAGACCAATCTACGGCGATGATGCACTAGCCGATCGACTGCGCACATGGGTGCACGAGCTCGTGCGTCGCTACCCGGTGTTCCTGCGGCACATGGCGGACAATGCCCTCCAGGCGCAGCCGGCACTGGGAAGGCTCGGCGGCTTCGTGACGGACGGCGCCCGCGGTGCCGAAGACACGATCGATCTCAAGCTGCACGGCGCGCGCATCTTCATCGATGCGGCCCGCATATTTGCCTTGGCGCACGCGATTGCGCAGACGAATACTGCCGAGCGGTTGCGCGCGGTGCGCACCGCGATCGGCATGAGCGATGCCGACGCAGATGCGTCGATCGGCGCGTTCTTTGCGGTCCAGGCGATTCGCCTGCGGGTGCAGGCCCGCTCGCAAGGGACGGACGCGGCTCTGCACAACCGCATCGACCCCGCGCATCTCGGCCGTCTCGACAGGGCGCTGCTCAAGGAGTCCCTGCGCATCGCTCGGGAGTTGCAGGACCGGCTGGCGCTCGACTACCGGCTATGACACCGGCGCCGGCAGCCAACCGGCTCCGGCTGACGCGGTTCTGGCGCGGTAGAATGATCCAATTGCGGACGCGATTGTGCACACGAATGGAGAGATGGCCGAGCGGCTGAAGGCGCACGCTTGGAAAGCGTGTATACGTTAATAGCGTATCGTGGGTTCGAATCCCACTCTCTCCGCCAGCAATTGAACAACGGCGGGCCTCCCCGCATTGCAGCCTGGTGAACCTGGTCAGGTCCGGAAGGAAGCAGCCACAGCTGGATCCTGCAAGTGCCGGGGTCAGGCTCGCCACCAATGCGCAAAGAGGGGGGGCGGTGAGCCCCTCCCGCTTTTCCGGCTGCTAGGATTGAAACGATGAGTTACCAGGTACTAGCCCGCAAGTGGCGCCCACGGAACTTCGCCGCCCTGGTCGGCCAGGAGCACGTGGTGCGTGCGTTGCGCCACGCTCTGGAACAAAAGAGGCTGCACCACGCCTATCTGTTCGCGGGGACCCGTGGCGTCGGCAAGACCACGCTGGCCCGCATCCTGGCGAAGTGCCTGAACTGCGAGACCGGCATCACCCCGGAACCCTGCGGGCGCTGCAGCGCCTGCCAGGAGATCGACGGCGGGCGCTTCGTCGATCTGCTGGAGGTGGACGCGGCGACCAACACCAAGGTCGACGAGATGCGGCAGCTGCTCGATACGGCGCAGTACGCACCGACGCGCGGCCGCTTCAAGGTCTACGTCATTGACGAAGTGCACATGCTGTCGAATTCCGCATTCAATGCGATGCTGAAAACGCTCGAGGAGCCGCCCGAGCATCTCAAGTTCATCCTTGCCACCACCGAGCCGCAGAAGATCCCGGTGACGGTGCTGTCGCGCTGCCTGCAGTTCAACCTGAAGCAGATGCCGGCCGCGGCCATCGCGGAGCACTTGCAGCGCCTGCTCGAGGCCGAGAAAATCCCCTGCGAACCGGAGGCATTGCCGCTTATCGCCCGTGCGGCCGCAGGCAGCATGCGCGACGCACTGTCCCTGCTCGACCAGGCCATCGCCCATGGCGCGGGGAGCATCGCCGCCGGCAACGTGCGCGACATGCTGGGCGCAGTGGACGCGAGTTACCTGTTGAGGCTGCTCGAGGCAGTGGCGGAGCAGGACGGCGGGCTGCTGATGGCGATTGCCGATGAAATGCAGTCGCGCAGCCTGTCCTTCGATGCGGCGCTGCGGGACCTCGCCGGGCTGCTGCTCAAGCTGGCCATGGCGCATGCAGTTCCGCAGGCGCTGGATGCCGGCCTGCCGGAGCGCGACCGGCTGCTCGGGCTGGCGAGTCGTTTCGATGCGGAGAACGTTCAGTTGTGCTACCAGATTGCGTTGCAGGGGCGCGAGGACCTGGAGCTCGCACCCGACGAGCACGCGGGTTTCGTCATGACGCTGCTGCGCATGCTCGCGTTCCGTGCGGAAGGGGCAACATCAGCTCTTGCGCATTCCGGCAGCTCGGCAGCGCCGCCACGACAGAATCCTGCAGGCAACAATGCGACACGCGCACAGCCGTTCGAGGGCGATTGGCCTGACCTGGTGCGGCGACTGCAGGTGACGGGCGCGGCGCGCGAGCTGGCACGCAATTCCGCCCTGTCGCGGCACGCGGACGGCGTGATCGAGCTGGTGGTGCCCAAGTCGATGAGCCATCTCGCCGAGCGGAATTACCAGGAAAAGTTGAAGGCGGCGCTGGAGCGGCACTTCGGCAGGCAGATCGTGCTCAAGGTGACGCCTGGCGAAGCGGTGGCAGCGACTGCCGCTGCCATCGAGGCGGGGGATCGCGAGGCGCGCCATGCAGATGCGGTGCGCGAGGTCCAGGGTGACCGGTTCGTAAAGGACCTGGTGGACATGTTCGATGCCAAAGTCGTCGGCTCGAGCGTCAGGGCCAACGGCGACAAGAACTAGCGGGGATCGCAAAGATGCGCGGAAACATCGGGCAATTGATGAAGCAGGCGCAGATGATGCAGGAGAACATGCGCCGCATGCAGGAGCAGCTTGCTTCGATGGAAGTGGAGGGGCAGTCGGGCTCGGGCACGGTCAAGGTGGTGATGACCTGCAAGCACGAGGTCAGGCGCGTCACCATCGCTCCATCGCTCGCGTCCGACGAGAGGGAGATGCTAGAGGACCTGGTCGCCGCGGCGTTCACCGACGCGGCGCGGCGCGTGGAAGCGACAGTGGCCGAGAAGATGAGCGGCATGAGCGCCGGGATGGGCTTGCCGCCCGGGCTCAAGCTGCCTTTCTGACGCCGTGAACAGGCAATCCGTCCCGGGCGCCAAGGGCGTGGAACGCCTGATCGAGGCGCTGCGGGCGCTCCCCGGCGTAGGGCCGCGATCGGCGCAACGCATGGCCTACTACCTGTTGCAGCATGAGCGGCCCGGAGCCGAGCTCTTGGCGCGCGCGCTGGCGGAAGCGCTGGCGACGGTGCGCCACTGCACAAGGTGCAACAACTTTACCGAGGAGGAGATCTGCACCCTGTGCCGTTCTCCGCGCCGGGACCGATCGCTGCTGTGCGTGGTCGAGACTCCGGCAGACCTGGCGATGGTCGAGCAGACGTCGACCTACTCGGGGATGTATTTCGTGCTCATGGGACGCCTGTCCCCGCTTGACGGCGTGGGGCCGCGCGACATAGCCCTGGAGCACTTGCTGACGCGTGTCGCCGACGGCGAGGTGGCGGAGGTCATTCTCGCCACCAACTTCACCAACGAGGGCGAAGCCACGGCCCACTACATCGCCGAAATGCTTCGCGCGCTGGACCTGCGGGTCAGCCGCATCGCGCGCGGAGTCCCGTTGGGCGGAGAACTGGAATACGTGGATGTCGGGACGCTTTCCCAGGCGCTCCTCGACCGCCGTGGAATCGAGTAGCATTCCTTTTTGCTGCGGGCACTTACAAGACCTGCAAAACCCTGGAGGAGGAAGCCGATGAAGCTCGCAATCCGTTCGCTGCTGGGCCTGCTGGTCTTGGGCAGCCTGCAGGCCGCCCACGCGCAGATCGAAAAGCGCGACGTGCACATCGCGGTCGGTGGACAGGCGTCTTTCTACTACCTGCCCATCACCATCGCGGAGCGGCAGGGCTACTTCAAGGACGAGGGACTCAACGTCAAAATCAGCGACTTTGCGGGTGGGGCCGTCGCGCTGCGCGCTGTGGTCGGGGGGAGCGCCGACGTGGTCTCGGGCGCCTATGAGCACACCATTAGCCTGCAATCGAAGAAGCAGTACTTCCAGGCGTTCGTCGCACAAGGGCGCCTGCCGCAAATCGCGTTCGGGGTGGCGAGCGCCAAGGCGGGCAGCGTCAAGTCGCTCAAGGACCTGAAGGGGCTCAAGGTGGGCGTGAGCGCGCCGGGCTCGAGCACGCACAATCTCGTCAAGCAGCTATTGTTTAAGGGCGGGCTCGATCCGAACAAGGACGTGTCCGTGATCGGCGTCGGCCTCGGCGCGACGGCGATCAACGCATTGAAGAGCGGTCAAATCGACGCGATTTCCAACACCGACCCGGTGATGACGCGGCTCGAGCAGGACAACTCGATCAAGGTGCTTGCCGACACGCGAACGGTGAAGGGCACCATGGCAGTCTGGGGCGCGCCGCTGCCGGCCGGCTGCCTGCATGCGGCGATCGAGTTCGTGCAGAAGAATCCGCACACGGTGCAGGCTCTCGCCAATGCCATCGTACGCGCCGACAAATGGATCGCAAAGGCCAGTGCGACCGACGTTGCGCGCGTGGTGCCGGAGTCGTACCTGCTCGGCGATCGCGCGCTGTACCTTTTCTCCTACGACAAGGTGAAGGAAGCGATCTCGCCCGACGGCCTCATTTCGGACGCCGGTGCCAAGGCAACGGTGCGGGCGCTTGCCGCTTTCGACCCCACCATCAAGCCGGCCGAGATCGATCTGGCGAAGACCTACACCAACGAGTTCGCGAGAAAGGCGAACGCGACGTACAAGTGAGCAGCGCACCGGGGTTGGGGGCGGCGGCCGCCGCGCTCGCGCTCGAGCGGATCAGTTGCACTTTCGTCGCCCGGGAGGACCGCTCCCGGCGCTACACGGCGCTGAGGGACACCACTCTCGTGGTCGCGCCCGGGGAATTCGTCTCGGTCGTCGGACCCACCGGCTGCGGCAAGTCCACGCTGTTGAACGTCGCGGCAGGGCTTCTCGATCCTTCGGCGGGAACGGTCCACGTGTTCGGCGAGCCGCTTGCCGGAATCAACACCCGGGCAGGTTATCTGTTCCAGACCGAGGCGCTGATGCCCTGGCGCAATGCGCTCGACAACATCATCGCCGGCCTGGAATTCCGCGGCATCGCACGTGAAGCCGCGCTTGCCCAGGGAAACGAATGGCTGAAACGCGTCGGGCTGGGTGGATTCGGCGATCGCTACCCGCACCAGCTCTCGGGCGGCATGCGCAAGCGCGTGTCGCTGGCGCAGACGCTGATTCTCAATCCGCAGATCCTCCTGATTGATGAGCCGTTTTCGGCGCTCGACGTCCAAACGCGCCAGCTGATGGAGAACGAGCTGCTCGAGCTGTGGTCCGCCGACCGCAAGTCGGTGATGTTCATTACCCACGACCTGGAGGAGGCGATCGCCCTCGCCGACCGGGTGGTTGTGCTGTCCGCTGGGCCGGAGGCACACCCGATCGGCGAATACGTGATCGATCTGCCGAGGCCACGGGACGTCGCAGAAATCCGGCTCACGCTGCAGTTCGTCCAACTCCACACGGAAATCTGGCATGCGATGAAGGACGAGGTGCTCAAAGGCTATGCACAACAACGGCAATAGCCTGTCGCTGCGCGCCTGGCAGGTGCTGCTGCTGGTCGCGGTATTCGTCGGCTGGCACGTGGTCACCGCGCCAGGGCTCCTGCCGGCCTTCTATTTCGGCGATCCCCACCGGGCCGCCTTCCTGTTCGGCGAGCCGCTCAAGGTTTTCGGCCGCATCTGGAACTGGTTTTTCGGTGGCGAGATCTATCGCCATCTGTGGGTCACCCTGGTCGAAACCTTGCTCGCGTTCTTCATCGGCACGGTGCTTGGCATCGCTACCGGCATCTGGCTGGCGCTCGCGCCCAAGGCATCGGCGATTTTCGATCCGTACATCAAGGCGATCAACGCCATGCCCAGGGTCATCCTGGCGCCGATCTTCTTCGTCTGGTTCGGCCTGGGCATCGCCTCCAAGGTGGCGCTGGGCGTGACGCTGGTGTTCTTCATCGTGTTCTTCAACGTCTACCAGGGAGTCAAGGAAGTGAGCCCCGTGGTGCTCGCGAACGCGCGCATGCTCGGCGCCTCGCCGAGGCAGCTGCTGCGCTATGTTTACCTGCCGTCGGCGATGAGCTGGGTGTTTGCGAGTCTGCATAATTCAGTCGGCCTCGCGTTCGTCGGCGCGGTCGTCGGAGAGTACCTGGGCTCGGCCGAGGGCGTCGGCTACCTGATCCTCCAGGCGGAAGGCGTGTTCGACGTCAACACCGTGTTCGGCGGGATCCTGGTGCTTACCGCGTTTGCGCTGGTGCTCGACTGGATCGTGTCCCTGGTGGAAGAGCGCCTGATGGTCTGGCAGCCGCGCAGCAGCGAGACGGAACGCATCTAGAAACAGGGGTTCTAGGTGGTCGCCAGCTCGCCAGGCGAGTTTGCGGGCTGGATCCGAACGGAGCAGAACAAGTGGTCCAAGGTGATCAAGGCAAGCGGCGCTACGGTGGATTGACACGAAATTGCCCGTCGAGTTACAATTCGCCTCTTCACCGGACGCGGGGTGGAGCAGTCTGGCAGCTCGTCGGGCTCATAACCCGAAGGTCAGAGGTTCAAATCCTCTCCCCGCAACCAACGCTCTTTAAAAATTCGCAGCCGATAGGTGTGGGCACTCGATGCGGAAGGCCATTGCATCTAGTGCTCGCAACTAGAGTAACGAAGTAACTCCGTTTACTTTTGAGCGAGAAGTTGGCGCCGCCTCGTGTGGCGCCGGCGACCGGCAGCAATGCCGGATACTCGAAGTTTTTAATTGAAGAGTTTGATCCTGGCTCAGATTGAACGCTGGCGGCATGCCTTACACATGCAAGTCGAACGGCAGCACGGGGGCAACCCTGGTGGCGAGTGGCGAACGGGTGAGTAATACATCGGAACGTGTCCTCTTGTGGGGGATAACCAGTCGAAAGATTGGCTAATACCGCATGAGATCGAGAGATGAAAGCGGGGGACCGCAAGGCCTCGCGCGAGAGGAGCGGCCGATGTCGGATTAGCTAGTTGGTGGGGTAAAAGCCTACCAAGGCGACGATCCGTAGCTGGTCTGAGAGGACGACCAGCCACACTGGGACTGAGACACGGCCCAGACTCCTACGGGAGGCAGCAGTGGGGAATTTTGGACAATGGGCGCAAGCCTGATCCAGCCATGCCGCGTGTGTGAAGAAGGCCTTCG
>JBGQFF010000009.1:0-43561 GCA_041496745.1 Gammaproteobacteria bacterium | reverse complement strand
ATGAAGGGCGAAATCGGCGTGGAAAGCACGGTCGGTGTGGGCAGTGTGTTCTGGATCGAACTGAACCTGACGGCTGAACCACAACCTGCCGCCGCAGCCGAACCCACGGCTGTCGGCCAGGCGGAAGCTCAAGCCGACGCGCACTTGCGCACCCTGCTCTATGTCGAGGACAACCCGGCCAATCTGATGCTGGTCGAGGATCTCATCGCGCGCCGGCCCGATATCCGCTTGCTGAGTGCGGCGGACGGCAATCGCGGCGTTGAGATTGCGCGCGCCTCCCGGCCGGATGTAATCCTGATGGACATCAATCTGCCTGGCATCAGCGGTATTCAAGCGCTGCAAATCCTGCGCGCAAACCCGGCAACAGCGCACATCCCGGTGGTTGCGCTCAGTGCCAATGCAATGCCCCGCGATATCGAGAAAGGTCTGGAGGCAGGATTCTTCCGTTATCTCACCAAACCAATCAAGATCAACGAGTTCATGGATACGCTGGACGTGGCACTGAAATTTGCGCAAACGAAATCGGCCCGCGCAAATAAAGAGGAAAAAGCATGATGCTTCGAACGGCACGCACGTTTGTAAATGTACGCTCGTACGCTTGTGGCCGGTAGCGAACGTTGGCGAGGCACCCATATCGCCCAACAGTGCCGAGTTTTGACCGGATCGGGGAGCCTCATGGAGCGCGAACTGTCATCGCGATGCTTCTTTTGCAATGTGCCGAAACTGTGCGTGAACAATCGAGCAAACGCCTGGATTGACGCCGAGTACGATCTGGTTTAGTGATGGCTAGCATTGGTAAGCCGTTGATCGTTTTGAACACTCAAATTATTCGGTAAAACTGCAAATCCGTGTGTCGCTGGTTCGATTCCGGCCTTGGCCACCAACTTTGGTGGCAGCGGCGGCGGCGCAGCGGTAAAGTCGATTCATGGGAACGGCTCGTCGGCGACGCAACGCAGGTGAAAAGCCTGCGATCCGCATGTCGGCCTTGCTCGGCCTGCAAAAAATCGATTTTTTCAAAGGCCTCGACACCACTAGCCTGAGGGAGATCGCCGGCCAGTGCAAATGGACGCGCTGCAAGCGGAATCAGTACGTGATTCGACGCGACGGCACGGACCGCGACGTTTACTTCGTGATCGCCGGCATGGTGCGCGTGGCTGCGGCGGCGGGACGCGGGCGGCGCATCATCTTTCGCGACATCCCGGCGGGAGAAGTGTTCGGCGAGCATTCCGCCATCGACGGCCGCAGCAGCTTCGCCGATGTTGTCGCGGTGCGTGAATCGCTGCTCGCGTCGATGCCGCCGGAGGTCTTCCGGGCGATCCTCGCGAAGCACACGCCGGTACGGGAGCGCTTGCTGCGCCGCCTGAGCGGCTCTGTGCGCGAGCTCGCGGACCGGCTGCTCGACCTGGGCGCCCGGAGCGTACAGTGCCGGGTCTGGGTCGAGCTGCTGCGCCTCGCGCGGGTTGCCGGCGTGCAGGCCAATGCGTCCCGCATCGAACGCGCGCCGACGCATGTCGAGATCGCGAGCCGGGTGGGCACTTCGCGCGAGGAGGTGACGCGCGAACTGTCGCGCCTCGCCCGGCAAGGCCTGCTCGAACGCGCGGGCCGCGCCTTCCTGCTGCGAGACGTTTTCGCGCTGGAAAAACTCGTAGCGGATTCCCATCCCGAGGAGAATCCCGCTCTAGCGGCGCCGGAGGAAGAATCGCGTGAATTCACCGTGCGCGACCCCCGGCGCCAGCGGCGCGCCGTTCTGGTTGCCGACGTGCTCGACTCCGCGAGCTTGAGGGAGCGCGACGAAGAGCGCACCCTCGAGCAGCGGCGGGCGTTTTTCGCGCACGCCACCTCCGAGGTCATCCCGACCCATGCCGGCCGCAGCCTGTCAAAGGTCCTGGGAGACGGTTTTCTCGCCGAATTCCCGGACGGCGTCCAGGCGGCCCGGTGCGCGTTCGAGCTGCACCAGGGCCTCGCGCGGTTCAACGCCACAGCCGCGGCGCCGCCCCTGGGCATGCGGGTTGGCATCCACGTCGCTGAGGTGATCGTCGAGACCTTCAACGTGCTGGGTGACGGAGTCAACGTCGCGGCCCGGCTCGCCGAGCTCGCGAACCCCGGCGAGACCGTCGTGTCGGCGGCGGTGCGCGACCAGCTCACCAGCGGCGTCGACGCGTCGGTCGAGGACCTGGGCGAGCAGCGGCTGCGCAACCGTGAGCGGGCGGTGCGGGCGTTTCGCCTGTGGCCGCCGGCGCACCAGCCGGCGTTGGTGCCCAGCACGGCGGCGCGGGCGCACGGCCGGCCGTCGGTAGCGGTCATACCGTTCCAGTTGAGATCGGACGATCCCCGATTTGCATTCATCGGTGACAGTCTCGCCGACGAAACGATCGCCGCCCTTTCCCGGGTGGCCGATTTCTTCGTCATCTCGCGGCTTTCGTCGATGGCCTTCCGCCGGGCGCCGCTCGGCCTGCGCGGCATCGGCGAGATGCTCGGCGTGCAGTATGTGCTTTCGGGCAGCATCCAGACGGCGCATCCGCGCGCACTGTTCGTCGCCGAGCTGGCCGACGCGCGCGACGGGCGCATCCTGTGGAGCGAGCGCTTTCAGGGCGATCTCATGGACGTGTTCGCCATGCAGGGAGAGCTGGCGCGCAAGGTCGTGCAAAGCGTCGCTCCCGTCGTCCGGTCGATCGAGCTGCACCGTGCGCGCATCACCAGTTTCGAGGAGCTCGACGCCTACGGCATCACGCTGCGCGGCGTCGAGCTGATGCACCGGCTGTTGCCGGAGGACTTCCTGCTCGCGCGCCAGGCGTTCCAGACCGCGATCGAGCGCGACCCGCTTTCCCCGGCGCCGCACGCATGGCTCGCGAAGTGGCACATCATGCGCATAGGGGTCGGTGCCAGCGAGAATGCGGCCGCCGACAGCGCGGCGGCAAGCGTGTGCGCCGAGCGCGCCCTCGACTGCGATCCCGATGACGCGCTCGCCTTGGCCGTGGATGCGCTGGTCGCGGCGTGGTCGAGGCACGATCTCGACACCGCCGAACGACGCCTGGCCAAGGCGCGCGCGTCCAATCCGAACGAACCCCTAGCCTGGCTTTGGAATGCGATGGTCCACGCGTGGCGCGGACGCGGCCCCGAAGCGGTGCAATCCGCCGATCGGGCGCTGTCGCTCTCGCCGCTCGACCCGATGATCTACTACTTCAATTCTCTCGCGAGCACGGCTAATCTGATCGGCGAATGCTACGAGCGTGCGATCGAACTGGCGACCCGGTCCTTGCGCGAGAACCGCTTGCACACGCCTACATTGCGCACGCTCGCGGCAGCGCAGGTGCTCTCAGGGCGGCTCAACGAGGCGCGGGAGACGATGTGCAGGTTGCGGGAACTCGAGCCCGCACTCACCGTCGGCGCGTTCCGGGCGCGCTATCCGGGACGGGACAGTCCGCAGGCCGGTCGTTTCGCCGCCGCGCTGCTGGCCGCCGGGCTGCCTCCATAGCCGCGGGACGCGCCAATCGAGACCCCGGCCGATATCGCGAGAATTGCCGCGATCTCGGCGCTTGAGGGGATCTCGCCCAGGAATAAAAGCCCCAGAACCGCGCTCAGTGCGGGCACCAGGGCGACCAGCGCGATCGAGCGCTCCGGGCCGAGCCGGGCGATGGCATGGTTCAGCGCGACGAGCGCGATGCAGCCGATCAGAACCCCCTGCCACAGGACCTGCCAGAGAAGCTCGAACGGCGCGGCCTGCCAAAGCGCGCCGGACGCCGACCAGAGGTGCCACGGAACGACGATCAGCGCTGAATAAAGCGTCACGATGGCGGCGCCCTGGAGGGCGCCGATTCCCCACTTGCGCAACTGCAGCACGTAGAGCGCTCCGAGCGCGGACGCCGCGAGGAACATGGCGTCTCCGGCGAGCACGGACGGATCTGGACCCGAAGCGCTCCAGGCGGCGAGCGTGATCACGCCGGTCGCGCACAATGTCGCCCCCACGATCATCCGGGTGGATGGCCGCTTGGAGAACACCAGGAACCCGAGCAGCGCGACCCACGCGGGCGCGACTCCGGGACCGAGAGCGGCGGCATGGTTGGCTGGCGCGAACTGCAAGCCGCAGATCACCAGCGCCGCCATCCCCGCGCCCTGGAACATGGTGAGTGGAATGCCCTGCAGCCACGCGTCGCGGCGAATCGCGCGGTAATGCAGCATCAGCCATGGCAGAAAAAGCAGCGCGCCGACGCCGAAGCGCAGCAGCATCAGGTCGTGCGGTGCGAACGAGCCGGTGACGCCCGCGCGGGTCGCCACGGGATACGAGGCCCAGATCAGGACAGTAACGACTGCCGCCGCGTAACCGCTCACTGCGAAGCGGCTTCGGCCATCGGGCAGCTGCTCCGGCGCCGGCGCCGGACCGAGGTTGCGTACGCGGCCAGCGGCCGCGCGGGATCGAGGTTGGGCTTGACGATCGTCTGCTCGTAGCGGGACCAGGCTTCGGCGGGAAACTCGGCCGGATGATTCACCAGGCCGAAGGCGTTCGAAACTTCGTCGGCGTAGGCGCTCCGGTGCAGCGGCTGAACCTGAATCAGCGGAAATTCTGTGCTGAAGTGAATCGGAACGTCGGTCTTTACCAGCCGAATGGCGGTGAATAGGGGACCGAACCAGCGGTCCGTTTCAATGATGCCCTCGTACAAGTCGAAGGCTAGACTTCTCGGCAGGTTGGCCGGAGGCCGCACCAGCACGCTCCAGTTCTCGGCGCTCTCGATCATCAGCCCGGTCCAGACCTGAACGATTCCCGGCTCCGTCACCGCAGTCAGGAACGGCGGAGAAAATCCCCGCAGCCGGCTCGGTGCAATCCGATCGAATTTCGCCTGGTAGCCGGGGAATTGCGCGCTGGTGAGTGGGTACCAGGCTTTTGCGCCCCGATAGGTCCAGATGACCTGCGATCCATCCCACTGCAGCGTGAAATCGATCGGCGGAAACACGTACCAGCCGAAGGACGAGGCTGCCCTGAGCGCCTCGCAGTACTGAAAGCCGCGCGCGGGCAGCGTCCCGAGCCCGGAGGGGTCGGCACGCATTGGCGTCCGGCATCCCGGAATCGCCGTGTAAAAGGTCACCGCGGGGGGCCGCTGGCCTATCGCATTCATGGAAGTGCACTCCTGGAAGGCAAGGGGCGAGGCTGGCGCGCTGCTCGCGCAGCACACCAGGCCTCCCCCGGGGGATCAGCTTCGCGTTACTTTCTGAGACTGGCCGGCGCGCAGCCGGTACCGAATCGGATCGCGCCCGAATCGGCTATCGCCGCATCGGCAGAGCGGGCCACTTTTGCCGGCGCACACCCTGTGCCATAACGAACACGGCGCGAGTCGGTGATTCGCTTGCTGGGCTTGCGTACGACGGGTTGCTTCCTGTTCGTCATGTGTTGCTCCTTGCATGCGTTGGTTGATAATTTCGATCGCGCACCCCTTGCTGCGGCGGCGCGAACGGCATTGACGCCCATCGGCGCGCGCTTCATCAAGCGCGCTCGCGCAGGAAACAATGAAAGGTTTGACTCAACGCGGCGCATGCGGGGCAGAACGCCGCTTGCTGGAGCGGAACGCAGCCCGCGCTGATCTGCGCCATGCCGCTCCGAGTCCCGATTCGCCGGTTTGGTCGAAAAGGTGTGCGTAAACACACAGTCAGAAGTCGATTTGCTCACTAACTCTTACAGCAGTTCAGAAGCGCCTTACGCAATATGGGATTATTGTTTGATACGAATGAAGTTTCTGCCTAGCGCGGGTAAGCTTGTCCGGGACGCGGCTGCACTCGGGCTGCCGTGCAACGGACCCTATGGCGCATGAGGCCCGAATGACCTTGGAACCGGTTGCGCCGCACGCGGCCGGACCCATTGCGCCCGTCAGCGGCCGGCGCGTCTGGCTCGCCGCGATCCTCGCAGTAGCCGTCCTCGCGATCGCCGGCATCTCGGCGCACCGCTATGTCACGCTCGAGCGCGAACTCACCGATGCGGCGCTCGCGCGCCGGGTGTCGCTCGCGGCGCTCGCCGCCACGATTCTGTCCGAGAAGTTCGAGCGTCTCGTGGACATCGGCGTCTCGCTCGCGACGCGGGTTCGTTTCCAGGAGTTGATCGCCGCGGAACGCTGGGTCGAAGCGGCGCGGATCCTGCGACGGGTTCCCGAAGACTTCCATATCCTCGACCGCGTGTTCATTGCCGACGCAGGCGGCACGCTGATGGCCGATGCGCCCGAACTGCCCGGCGCCAGGGGGACGAATTTCGCGCACCGCGACTGGTACAAGGGTGTCAGCCGGGATTGGAAGCCCTACGTGTCGCAGCTGTATCGGCGAACCGCCGCTCCTCAGCGCAATGTCATCGCCGTGTCGATTCCGATTCGCGGCTCCGACGGCAAGGTGGCCGGCCTTCTGGTCCTGCAGGTCAAGCTCGAGACCTTCTTCGACTGGGCGCGCCAAATCGACGTTGGTCCGGAAGATCGCGTACTGGTGGTGGACGGTGCGGGCCGCGCCGCCTTCGATTCAATGACACCAACGGCCGTGCTGGCCGAAATGCCGGCCGTCCTTCCGGCGGCGCAGTGGCAGGTGCGGAGGTCTCCCGGGGCCGAGATCGTGCCTGACGCGGCTGGCGGCGAACCGATGGTCCGCGGCTTTGCCCCCGCCGCGCACGGCTGGGGCGTGGTCATCCTGCAGCCGGCGCGCGCCGCGTTCGCCACCCGGGACGCGCTGCTGCGGCAGCAGCTTGTCGACGCGGCGTTGATCGCCGCGTTCGCGATCGCGGCGATCGTCCTGGCCACGACAGTGGTGTTGCAGCGGCGGCGCGAGGAGATCGATCGGGCGCACCGCGCCGAGCTCGAGCGGGCGCAGGAGGCGCTCGCCAAGCACGCCGAGCGGCTGCGAATCGTGCACGAGATCGACCGCGCAATCATCGCTGCGGAGGCGCCGCAGGCGATCGCCGGTGCGGTGATCCGACCGCTGCGCGCACTGCTCGGCGTGCCGCGCGCGATCGTCAATCTGTTCCATCTCGAGACGGGCGAAGTGGAATGGCTGGCGGCGGCCGGCCGGAACCGCACGCATCTTGGGCCCGGGGTGCGCTACTCGATGCGCCTGATGGGCGACCTGGAAGGTCTGAAACGGGGAGAGCCGCAGGTCATCGACACGCAAACGCTGCCGCCCGGCCCGGAAACGGATGCACTGCTCGCCTCGGGCGTTAAATTGTACATGGCGGTGCCGATGATCGCCGGAGGCGAACTGATCGGCGCGCTCAGCTTCGGCGGTGAGCAGGAGTCGTTTCCCGCCGACCAAGTCACCATCGCCCAGGAAGTCGCGACGCAGCTTGCCATCGCCATCGCGCAGGCGCGGCTGTTCGAGCGGGTCAAGCGCAACGCGGAGGAGCTCGAGATCCGCGTGCGCGAGCGGACCTCGGCACTCGAAGTGGCCAACAAGGAACTGGAGAGCTTCAGCTACTCGGTATCGCATGACTTACGCGCGCCGCTGCGCGCGATCGACGGTTTCTCGCGCATCGTTCAGGAGGATTACGCCGCCAAGCTGGACGCCGAAGGCCGGCGCCTGCTCGGCGTCATCCGCGACAACAGCCGGAAGATGGGACAGCTGATCGACGACCTGCTGGCGTACTCGCGCCTCGGCCGCAAGCCGCTCTCGAGCGCCGAGATCGACATGAAACGCCTGGTCGAGGAAGTGCTCGGGGAGTTGCAGGCGTCCGGCGGGAGGTCGCCCAGACTGGACGTCGGCGCATTGCCCCCGGCGCGCGGCGATGCGACGCTGCTGAAGCGGGTATGGACGAACCTGCTGGCAAACGCGGTCAAGTTCAGCAGCAAGCGCGGGCAGCCGGTGATCGAGGTGAGCGGCCAGGAGAACGGCGCGCAGTGCGTTTACTGCGTGAAGGACAACGGCGCCGGGTTCGACATGCGCTACCACGAGAAGCTGTTCAATGTGTTCCAGCGGCTGCACCGCGAAGACGAGTTCGAGGGCACGGGCGTCGGTCTGGCCATCGTGCAGCGGGTCATCTCCCGGCACGGCGGGCGGGTCTGGGCCGAGGGCAAAATGGATGAAGGCGCGGCGTTTTATTTTTCGCTGCCGAAAGGAAGACCAGATGGACAGATTTGAGGATGTGGACATTCTCCTGGTGGAGGACAACCCGGCGGACGCCGAGCTTGCGCTGCGCGCGCTGCGCAAGGGCAAGGTGGCAAACCACATCACCTGGGTCAAGGACGGCGCGGAGGCGCTGGAGTTCATTTTCCGCAACGGCGCCTACGCCGGGCGCCCCGGGCAGAACCCGAAATTGATACTGCTCGATCTCAAGCTGCCGAAAGTGGACGGCATCGAGGTATTGAAGCGCATCAAGGCGGACGAGCGCACGCGGGTGATCCCGGTCGTCATGGTCACCTCCTCGGCCGAGGGGCGCGACATCACCGAAAGCTACAAGCTTGGCGTCAACAGCTATCTCGTCAAGCCGGTGGAATTCGAGCAGTTCAGCGACACGGTCGCCAAGGCGGGACTTTACTGGATGCTGATGAACAAGGCGCCGGAGTAGGCGGGCCTGAATTCATGACCGCGCCCAACCGCATCCGCGTCCTGTTCGCCGAGGACAGCCACGCCGACGCCGAGCTCAATTTGCGCGAGCTGAAACGCGCCGGGCTGGCGCTCGAGCACCGCATCGTCGACACGGAGCAGGAATTCGCGCGCGAGCTGGGCGAGTTCGCGCCCGACATCATCTTGTCGGACTTTTCGATGCCCAAGTTCGACGGCATGGCGGCCCTTGCCCTGGCGCAGGAGCGGGCACCAGACACGCCCTTCATCTTCGTTTCCGGCACGATCGGGGAGGAGTATGCGATCCGCGCCCTGAAGAACGGCGCAATTGACTACGTGATGAAGGGAAATCTTCTGCGCCTGCCGGCGGCGGTGGAGCGTGCCCTGCACGACGCCCGGGAGCGCGCGGCGCAACGCGAGACGGAGCGCGCGCTGCAGAAAACGCGCGAACGACTTGCGAGCATCTTCCACTCGCTGCCCGACGTGGTGTGGTCGGTCACGCTACCCGCCCGGCAGGTGATCTATGTGAGCCCGGCGGTGGCACAGGTCTACGGACTTACGCCCCAGGAGGCGCTGGCGAAACCCGACTACTGGGTCGCCGCAATCCATCCCGGGGACCGCGAGCGCGTGCTGTCGGAATGGCCGGGGCCGCTGGACAACAAGATTTTCGACACCGAATATCGCATCGTGCGTACGGACGGCGCGGTGCGCTGGGTCAACGTGCGCAGGCGCATTTTCATGAATGCGGCGGGCGTGCCCGAGCGCGTCGACGGTCTGGTGCGCGACATCACCGAGCAGATGGAGCAACGCCAGCGCCTCGCCCGTCTGTCGCGCATCCGCGACCTCGCGAGCGCGCTCAACGCCGCCATCGTGCGGCTGCGCGAGCGGCAGGCGCTTTTCGAAGAGTTCAGCCGGATCGCAATCGAAGTGGGCGGCTTTCACTCCGCAAATCTGGTCGAGCTCGATCGCGCAAGCGGCAGGCTGCGGACTGTGGTCGTCACGGGCGCGGGGGCCGCAGCGCTGAATAGCGTCATTGAGGCCTACAACAGCGATCCCTCGGGCGCAAAAAGCCTGCTCGCGGCGGCGATCCGCACCGGAAAAGCGGTCGTGGCAAACGATGTCACGCAGGATGACCGTGCGCGGCTGCGTGAATGGTATGCCCGCGAAGGCATCCACTCGGTGGCCTGCCTGCCGCTGGGTCTGCAGGACGGGGTGGCGGGCGCGGCCATATTGAACGCGGGTGAGAAGGGCTTCTTCGACGACGAGGAAATGCGCCTGCTCGGCGAGCTGACGGGAAACCTGTCGTTCGCGCTCGAGCTGATCGACAAGCAGGCGCAGCTCGATTATCTCGCCTACTACGACCCGCTCACCGAGCTGCCCAACCGGAGGCTGTTCCAGGACCGCCTGGCCCAAGCGATCGAAGTGGAGCGGCGCGGCGGTGGTTCGCTCGCGCTCGTCCTGATCGACCTTGAGCGCTTCAAGGCGATCAACGACGCGCTCGGCCAGCACGTCGGCGACCGGGTGTTGCAGGCCGTGGGGCGGCGCCTGCGCGAGGCCACCGGAGATATTCACCGCCTCGGCCGCCTGGGCGGCAATCTGTACGCACTCATGGTCCCGGGCATCAGGGGAGCGGCGGACGCGGCCCGCCGGATCGAGCAGCAGGCAGCAAGTGTTGTCGGCCTTCCGCTGCGCATCGACGAGCACGATATCAGGCTTGCGGCGAAGGAGGGAATCGCCGTATTTCCCGACGACGCAGAGGACGCTGCCGCGCTGCTGCGCAACGCCGAGGCGGCGCTCAAGCGTGCCAAGGAGACCGGCGAACGCCACCTCTTCTACGCCCCGCACATCAACGCGCGTGTCGCCGAGCAGGTGGAGCTCGAGAGCCGCCTGCGCCGCGCGGTCGAGCAGCGCGAGCTGTTCTTCCACTACCAGCCCAAGATCGAGCTCGCTTCGCGCCGCATTGTCGGGCTCGAGGCGCTGATGCGCTGGCGCGGGCCGGACAATCTCCTGATGTCGCCGGCGCGTTTCGTGCCGGTGCTGGAGGAGACCGGGATGATCCTGGAGGCCGGCAGGCAGGCGCTCGAGATCGCTGGCGCGGTGTACCGCGAATGGAAGGCGCAGGGGCTGAGCGTGCCGCGCATCGCGGTCAACGTCTCGGCGCTGCAGCTGCGGCAGCGCAGCTTCGTGGACGACGTGCACGCCGCCCTCGGCGGGCCGGACAACGGAGTCGACCTGGAGATTACCGAGAGCTTGCTGATGCAGGACATCGAGGAGAGCATCCGCAAGCTGCGCGCGCTGCGGGAGGCCGGGGCGAACATCGCGCTCGACGATTTCGGCACCGGCCACTCCTCGCTCGCCTACTTGAGCCGCCTGCCGATCGATACCGTGAAAATCGACCGCAGCTTCATCCACGCCATGACCGGGAGCGCAGACGCGACCAGCATCGTCTCGACCATCATCTCGCTCGCGCAGGCGCTGCGGCTCAAGGTGGTGGCCGAGGGCGTCGAGACCGAGGAGCAGGCCCGGTTGTTGCGGCTGCTGCGCTGCGACCAGATGCAGGGCTACCTGTTCTGCCCGCCGATGGCCAAGGACAAGATCGAGACGCTGCTGCGCGCAGCGCCCGGCTAAGGCGGTAAGATGGCGCTCTAACAAGCGCTTGCGTACCGCTCCATGACCATTTTCGCCCTCGGGCTCAATCACCAGAGCGCGCCGCTGCCGGTGCGCGAGCGCGTGGTGTTCCACGTCGAGAAGCTGTTCGACGCGCTGGGCGAACTGACCCGCGGCAAGAACGTCGCCGAGGCGGCGATCCTTTCCACCTGCAACCGCACCGAGCTGTACCTCTCGGCCGAACAGCCGCAAACGGCGGCCGAGTGGCTCGCGCAGTATCACCGCCTGCAGCCCGACGACCTGCGGCCGTACCTGTACACCCTGCCGCACGAACAGGCAGTGCGCCACACCTTCCGCGTTGCCTCCGGCCTGGACTCGATGGTGCTGGGCGAGCCGCAGATCCTCGGTCAGATGAAGGACGCGGTGCGCACGGCGGAGGCCGCCGGCACGCTCGGCACAGTGCTGCACAAGCTGTTCCAGCGCAGCTTCGCCGTGGCGAAAGAAGTGCGCAGCACCACCCAGGTGGGCGCCAACAGCGTCTCCATGGCCGCCGCCGCGGTGAAGCTGGCGGCGCGCATCTTCCCCAGCCTCAAGGACCAGAAGGTGCTGTTCATCGGTGCCGGCGAGATGATCGAGTTGTGCGCCACGCACTTCGCGGCGCAGGCGCCGGCGCGCATCACGGTCGCCAACCGCACCCTGGAGCGCGGCCAGGCGCTCGCGCACCGCTTCAATGGCCGCGCCATCGAACTGCGCTCCCTCGCCGAGCATCTGCAGGAGCACGACATCGTGGTTTCCTGCACCGCCTCCTCGCTGCCGATCCTCGGCAAAGGGCTGGTGGAGCGCGCGTTGCGTGCGCGCAAGCGCCGGCCGATGTTCATGGTGGACCTCGCGGTGCCGCGCGACATCGAGGCCGAGGTGGGCGAACTGGACGACGTGTTCCTGTACACGCTGGACGACCTGCAGGGCATCGTGCAGGGCAACCTGGATGCGCGCCGCTCGGCGCTCGAGCAGGCCGAGGCGATCATCGAGACCCAGGTCGGGCAGTTCATGCACTGGATGGCGGCGCGCGCCGCGGTGCCGCTGATCCGCCAGTTGCGCGAGCAGGGCGAGGCGGCGCGCCGGCACGAGCTGGAGCGCGCGCTCAAGCTGCTGCAAAAGGGCGATGATCCGAAGCAGGTGCTGGAAGCCCTGTCGCAAGGGCTCACCAACAAGCTGCTGCACGGGCCGACGCAGGCGCTCAACGCGGCTGCGGGCGAGGAGCGCCGGGCGCTGGCAGCGCTGCTCGAGCGCCTTTACCGCCCCAAGTGAAACCTGCGCTGCGTGCCAAGCTCGACAGCCTGGCGGCCCGGCTGGAGGAGTTGAATCGCCTGCTCGCCGCGGAGGACGCGACGCGCAACCTCGACCAATTCAGGAAACTGTCGCGCGAGCACTCGGAGCTCACCGGGCTGGTCGGGCTCTACGACCGCTTCCGGCAGGCGGAGCGCGACGCGCAGGAGGCGAAGGACCTGGCGGCCGACGCGGCGATGAAAGGCTACGCCGAAGAGGAACTGAAGCGCGCGCGCTCGGCGATGGAGAAACTGGAAGCGCAGCTGCACGAAGAGCTGCTGCCCAAGGACCCGAACGACGGGCGCAACCTGTTCCTCGAAGTGCGCGCCGGCACCGGCGGCGACGAGTCGGCCCTCTTCGCCGGCGACCTGTTCCGCATGTACACGCGCTACGCCGAGCGCCGGGGCTGGCAGATCGAGATCATCTCCGAGAGCCCCTCGGAGCTGGGCGGCTACAAGGAAGTGATCGCGCGCATCAACGGCCAGGGCGCCTATTCGAAACTCAAGTTCGAGTCGGGCGCCCACCGCGTGCAGCGGGTGCCGGAGACCGAGGCGCAGGGGCGCATCCACACCTCGGCCTGCACAGTCGCCGTGCTGCCCGAGGCCGACGCCATCGACGACGTGGTGCTCAACCCGGCGGAGCTGCGCGTCGACACCTTCCGCGCTTCGGGCGCGGGCGGCCAGCACGTCAACAAGACCGACTCCGCGATCCGCGTCACGCACCTGCCGACCGGCATCGTGGTCGAATGCCAGGACTCGCGCTCGCAGCACAAGAACCGCGAGAAGGCGCTGTCGGTGCTGGCGGCGCGCATCAAGGACAAGCAGACGCGCGAGCGGCAGGCGAAGACCGCCTCGGCGCGCAAATCGCTCATCGGCTCGGGCGACCGCTCGGAGCGCATCCGCACCTACAATTTCCCGCAGGGCCGCGTCACCGACCACCGCATCAACCTGACGCTGTACAAGATCGAGCGCATCATGGACGGCGAGCTGGACGAACTGGCGGACGCGCTCTCGGCCGAGCACCAGGCCGAGCAGCTGGCGCAGCTGGCCGAAGAAGCGGCTTGAACGTCGGTGAGGCCTTAAAGGCGCTCGACGCGCGCGAGGCACGCCTGCTGCTGGCGCAGGCCACGGGCTTTTCCGAGGCGAGCGTGCTGGCCCATCCCGAGCGCGCGCTGCCCGCCGAAGCCGAGGCAAGGTTTCTCGAGTTCGCCGCGCGCCGCGCGCGCGGCGAGCCCATCGCCTACATCCTCGGCGAGAAGGAGTTCTACGGCCTGCCGCTCGCGGTAAACCCCGCGGTGCTGATCCCGCGGCCGGAAACCGAGTTGCTGGTTGAACTGGCCCTCGCCCGCAAGCCCGCTTCGGTGCTCGACCTCGGCACGGGTTCCGGCGCCATCGCGCTTGCGATCAAGCGCCATCTGCCGCAGGCGCGCGTGGTTGGCGTCGAGGCCAGCATGGCGGCGCTGGCGGTGGCCGCGCGCAATGCCGTAAAGCTGGGGCTGGAAGTCGAACTGCGGCATGGCTTGTGGTTCGCACCGGTCGCCGGAGAGCGTTTCGACCTCCTGGTGTCGAATCCCCCTTACGTCGCCATGGGTGATCCCCACCTGGCGCAAGGCGACCTGCGCTTCGAGCCGAGATCGGCGCTGGTCGCGGGCCCGGAAGGGCTCGACGCCCTGCGGGAGATCGCGCGCGCGTCGCCTTCGCATCTGAACGCGGGCGCCTGGCTCCTGCTCGAACACGGGCTCGGACAGGATGAGGCGGTAAGAGCGCTGCTGCGCGAGGCGGGGCTCGAGGACGTCAAGACCTGGCCCGACTTTGCCGGCATTGCCCGGGTCTCGGGCGGAGGGCTAGAATCGTGACTATGGACACCCAACAACGCATCAAAGACCAGGTCACCGGCAACCCGGTGGTGCTCTACATGAAAGGCACGCCGCAGATGCCGCAATGCGGCTTCTCGGCGATGGCGCTGCAGGTATTGCAGGCCTGCGGCGTCCACAGCCCCTATACCGTCGACGTTCTCGCCGACCCCGACATCCGCCAGGGCATCAAGCAGTACGCCAACTGGCCGACGATCCCGCAGCTCTACGTAAAGGGCGAGTTCGTCGGTGGCTCGGATATCTTGAAAGAGATGTACCAGTCGGGGGAACTGCAAAAGCTGCTGGAAGGGCTTCGCCAGCAGGCCTAGATCGCGGTCTGCGTAATTACGTCTGCTGGGAATCGTTTGAGCGCGTCAGTGCGCCGCACAAGCTTCAATATAGTGCACAGTACCGGATGCGAACCAGGGAGATGAAGATGGCCAAGCTACGCTCACCACAGATCGCGAAGTCCGTTCAGGGTTTCGCGTGCGCCGTGGTGCTCGCGCTTTCGCTCGCCGTGCCGTCTCAGGGCGCGGTTGCGAAAGACGCGGATGAACACAAACACAGGCTGCTGGCGTGCGACGACACGTTGAAGGACGAGTTCCAGCCGGACTCGCTCACCACAGTACTGCTCGTAAAGTCGTTCAAGAAGGGCGACGCGCTAACCCTTACAACGCCGACCCCGAACACGCCGATCGCAGCCAATGACGTCTGTGTCGTCAAGCTGCTCGTTGGGCCAGGAAACCCGGGGCCGGCCGGCGCGCCATCCACCTCGCCGGGAATCGGCATCGAAGTGTGGCTCCCCTCGCGCGAGAACTGGAACCGCCGCATTCACGTGGCAGGCGGCGGGGGTTGGGCGGGTGGCAACCAGACGTCGTTGACCGCGCTCGCAGGAGCCGGTGGCGCCGGCGGAACCACGCCCAGTCCTTCATTCATTGTGACAGTGGAGGGCGCGGTTTCGGCGAACACGGACACCGGACACAGCGGGCCCGGCGGCGGATCGTTCGCGATGGACCCGGACGGAAGCATCAACACGGTCCTCTGGAACGACTTCGCGCAGCGTGGCATCCACGAAATGGCCGTGAAGACCAAGGCAATCACCAAGGCCTACTACGGCAAGCCTGCGAAGTACGCTTACTGGGACGGCTTCTCCACCGGCGGGCGGCAGGGCCACAAGCTCGCTCAACTGCATCCAGACGACTTCGACGGGATCCTCGCCGGCGCGCCGGCGTTCAACTGGACGCGCTTCATCACCAACGAGCTGTACCCGCAGATCGTGGCCCAGCGCGATCTGGGCGGTGTTCAACTCACGGGCGGCCAGTTGAACCTGCTCGGTAATGCGGGCATCAACGCCTGTGACGTCGCGAACGGTCAGCACCTGGGCTACATCCCCGATCCGTCGGAATGCCGTTACGACCCGACGCTGGACTCGAGCGTGATATGTGCGGCGAGCGGCGGCACCAACACCACCGCCGATTGCGTGACGCCGCTACAGGCGCAGGCAATGAACAAGATGTGGTATGGCCAGACGCGCGATGGCACCGCGCCTCCGCCGTCGGGGGACAACAGCTGGTCGGTGCACGTCGGCGGCAATCACCTGTGGTACGGGCTTGCACGCGGCAGCAGCATGGGTGGCCTGGCGGGCACGAATCCGTTCAGCATCGCGACCGACATGGTGGCGCTGGAAATGCAGAATTCGAAGCTTGCGACGCCATCGTTCATCAACGCGACCGGAAACGGCGCCAACGGCTGGAAGAACCTGTCATACGGTCAATTGGCGGATGCCTTCGACCAGGGCGTGATACTGCAGTCCAGCTTTGCGCATATCAACACCGACGACGCGAATTTGCGGCCGTTCCGCAGGTCCGGCGGGAAAATGATCATCTACCACGGACTCGCGGACGTCCTGATCATGCCGCAGGGCTCGGTCAACTATTACGAGCGGGTGATTCGCGAGATGGATGGGCTGCACGAGGTACAGAAGTTCTATCGCCTGTTCCTGATTCCTGGAATGACGCATGGCATCGGCAACGGAACAACCAATCCGAGTGCCAATCCGCCGCTCCCGGGCGTCGCCGGCGAGGATGGAATAGCGGACGGGACATCGCAGCTTTACGACGCCTTGACAGCGTGGGTGGAAAAAGGCGTTGCGCCAGGGCGAATCGATATTTCCACCACCGTCACGACGACCTTCCCAGTCGCCAAATCCAGGCCTATATGCGCCTACCCGAAGAAAGCAACGTACGTGAGCGGCGACGTCAACGTTGCTTCAAGCTACGTCTGCGCTGGTCCACGTAGGAGCCATCGGGACGACGACGACGATGATGATTGATTGATGCTGACACAGGCCGCCCCGACAAATGAAGGGGCGGCCTGATTTGGTACCGAGTCAGGATTGCGCCGGAGCGATCCAGCCCGGCTGCTCAAAGATTTCCTGCAGTGCCGCTTCGTCTTCTGCCGTCGGAAGGCGCTCCGGTCCGTCATAGGGCTGGTGGGCGAAAGGACCGTTCTTGCGGCTGAAGCGCGGGTCGGTGAGATAGAGCTTGGGGCCGTCGTCCGGCAGGAGGCGGTTGGGTAGGCCGAGCAGCTTGCGCTTGAGCCGAACGGCGACAAGATCGTCGGCGTGTTCGAGATCTACTCGGACGTGACCCCGCTCCTCGATCAGATCAGGAGCAGCTTGTCCCAGATCAGAAAGCTGGGCGCGAAGCACCTGTTTTTACCAATAGCGGCTCTCGATGCGACATAAGCGCCATTGTGCGACGCTGCGCCGGGGCTGCATGGCACCGAGCGGGCATTCCATGAAACGTCGCGCGGGCAGCCTCGGATTGGTTTTCCTATCCGTTCAATGAAGCCAGTTCTCCGCCGCGAGACCGGGCACCCTCGCAAACTCCCGCATGTTCCCGGTAACTACGCTGGCGCCAATACTCAATGCATGCGCGGCTAGCAGTGTATCCATCGGCCCGATCTTGCTGCCGCGCGGCTCCAGGTACGCTCGAATTCGGCCCGCATGCACTGCCGCCAATTCGTCGAAATCCAGAAATTGAAAGTTGAGCAGCACCCGCCATACCAGGATTTTCTTCGCCTCGGGGGCCTCGGCCTTGGCAATCATCGTCTGCAGCTCGGAGAGCGTGATCGTCGAGATCAGACGTTGATCTGTAGTGAGTCCGTCAATTCGGCGGGCGAACTGCTCCCAGCCCGCGCGGTGATGCACCAACGCCGAAATGGCGCTGGTGTCGAACATCCAATTCACCGAACGCGCTTCTTGCGCGCCGGGCGCAATGCGGCATCCGCGCGACGGTCCGTCCACCGGGGTTGATCGCGTGCCGCGAGTTCAATCGGGCCGATCTCCCTGAGCAGATTCAGCAGATTGCCCTTGCGTCGTGGCAGGATGGAAATCACGCCGAAGTCCTTGCGCATCACCACTTCCTTGGAGAATGGCGGCGCATGGCGTTCACACGCCCGACAGCCGGGCGTTGGCCATGGTCAGGCGCTCGACCAGGATTTCCATGAAGGCGCGGTCGAACTTGTGGCGGCAGGCGTCCGAGGCCTGCGCCAGCTTCTGCGTCGGCACCGAGATGATCTTCGACTCCGCCATCACGGTGACGTCGGCGCCGCGCAGGTGCTCGTCCTTGGACAGGTAGGCCATCTCGCCGAAGCACTCGCCGGTGTGCAGGATGTTGAGGAGCTTGCCCTTGCGCGTGACGCGCACCTGCCCCTCGGCGAGCAGGCAGAAGAAATTTCCCGCTTCGCCCTCCTTCATCAGCAGCTCGCCCGCGGCCGCGCTGCGCCAGTTGGAGATGCGCGCCACCTCCCACAGCTCGGCGTCGGTGAACTCGGCGAAGAAATGCAGCTTGCGCAGCGACTCGAACTTGTCGGAGTCGGCGAACTGCTCCCTGCGCCCGCCGAGGCCCTCGTTCCTGAACACCTCGGCGAGATCCAGGGAGAAGTCCTCCCAGGTCTGATAGCGACGCGCCAGGTCCTTGGCCATGGCGCGCTTCACGATCTCGTCGAGCGCGGCCGGGATCTGCGGGCGGTAGGAGGAGGGCGGCTGCGGCTCGACGTTGGCGATCTGGTAGATCAGGCTGAAGTTGTTGGTGGCCTGGAACGGAAGGCGCCCGGCGAGCAGCTGGTACATCACCACGCCGAGCGAATAGATGTCGGTCTGGTGGTTGAGGGTGTGCTCCTTCACCTGCTCGGGCGACATGTAGGCCGGCGAGCCGATGGCCGAGATCTGGGTGGCGTCGCCGCTCGCGATCAGCGCCGCGCCGAAGTCCGAGATCTTCACGTCGGTCTCGCCGGTGTAGAGGATGTTGGCGGGCTTCAGGTCGCGGTGCGTGATGCCCATCTTGTGCGCGAACTCGAGGGCCCGCGTGCACTTGAAGACGATCTCCACCACGCGGTCGATCGGCAGCAGGTCCTGCGCGTCGCCATGCTGCTCCAGCGTGCCGCCGTCGACGAACTCCATGACGATGTAGTGCAGCTTGTCGTCGGCCACCGCGTCGAAGATCTGGCAGATGTGCGGGTGCTGGAGCTTGCCGGCGAGCGAGGCCTCGGTGACGAAGAGCTTGCGGTACAGCTTGCCGCGGTCCGTGTTTTGGAACGCCTCCGCCACCACCACCTTGACCGCGACGTTGCGGTCGTAGAACGGGTCGTTGCACAGGTAGACGACGCTGGTCGCGCCGCGCCCCAGTTCGCGCAGCACGGGGTACTTGCCGATGCGCTTGGGAGCCGCCGTGTCGTTCATGGCGCCTTGCGGCGCTTGCGCGAGCGCGCCACTGCCGCCTTCACCTGCGCCGGCGCGGTGCCGCCGACGTGGTCGCGCGCGGCCACCGAGCCTTCCAGCGACAGGCTGTGGAACACGTCCTCGCCGATCGCCGGCGAAAAGCGCTTGAGCACGGCGAGCGGCAGGCCGGAGAGGTCGCAGCCGACGGTTTCCGCCTCACGCACGGCGCGCGCCACGATACCGTGCGCGTCGCGGAACGGCACGCCTTTCCTCACCAGGTAGTCGGCGAGGTCGGTGGCGGTGGCGAAGCCCTCGAGCGCCGCCGCACGCATCGCCTCGGGCACCGGTTCCATGCCCGCCACCAGCTCGGCGAATACCGCCAGCGAATCCTTCAGCGTGTCGACGGCGTCGAACAGCGGCTCCTTGTCCTCCTGGTTGTCCTTGTTGTAGGCGAGCGGCTGGCCCTTCATCAGCGCGAGCAGCGCCACCAGGTCGCCGAGCACGCGCGCGCTCTTGCCGCGCACCAGCTCGGGCACGTCCGGGTTCTTCTTCTGCGGCATGATCGAGCTGCCGGTGCAGAAGCGGTCGGGCAGGCGCACGAAGCCGAAGCGCGGGCTCATCCACAGCACGATCTCCTCGGCGAAGCGCGACAGGTGCACCATGGCGAGCGCGGCCTGCGCGCAGAACTCGATGGCGAAGTCGCGGTCCGACACCGCGTCGAGCGAATTGGCGGCAATGCCCTCGAAGCCCAACTCGCGCGCCACCCGCTCGCGGTCGATGGGGAAGGTGGTGCCGGCGAGCGCCGCCGCGCCCAGCGGCAGCACGTTGACGCGCTTCCTGCAATCGGCAAGCCGCGCCCGGTCGCGCTCGAGCATCTCGAAGTAGGCGAGCAGGTGGTGGCCGAAGGTCACCGGCTGCGCCACCTGCAGGTGGGTGTAGCCCGGCATCACCAGCGCGGCGTGCCGCTCGGCCTGCGCCAGCAGGGCGTCCTGCAGCTTCGCGAGCAGCGCGTCGATCGCGTCGATCTCGTCGCGCAGCCACAGGCGCACGTCGGTGGCCACCTGGTCGTTGCGCGAGCGCGCGGTGTGCAGGCGCTTGCCCGCCTCGCCGACGAGCCCGGTCAGCCGGCGCTCGATGTTGAGATGCACGTCCTCGGCCTCGAGCGACCAGGCGAAGGCGCCCGCTTCGATCTCCTTGCGGATTTTTCCCATGCCGCGCTCGATGTCGGCGAGATCGCCCTTGGAGATCACGCTGCAGGCGGCCAGCATGCGCGCGTGCGCGAGCGAAGCCCTGATGTCGTGCTGCGCCAGGCGCAGGTCGAAGGCCACCGAGGCGGTGAAGCGCTTGACCAGGTCGCTGACGGGCTCCGCGAAGCGCTCCGACCAAGGGGTCGGGGCGTGCCGATCCCCGCGGCTAGCGCGTCTTTGCCGCTTGGACGCTGGAGGGGCCATGGGGCATACTCGGATGCGCGGCGCATTGTGAAAGCACCGCAGTATGCCCATGAGTATAAAGCAAAACTTCTCGGCCGACGCTCTGCCGGATTTCCGCAACCTCGGCGTCATCGCGCGCGTGCTGCTGGCGGTGAACGCGTTCGCCTTCGCTGCAGCGCTGGTTGCGGAGCCGGCCTGGGGCGCGGCACTGGATCGCTTCCTGCGCGCCGCCGCGTTGATCGAACCGATGCTGCTGGCGACACTGGTCGCGCTTTACGCGCTTTCGCCTTGGCTCGCGCGCCTGGCCTACTGGCAGGGCTGCGCGGCGGTGCTGGCGATCGCGCTTGCGCTGGGCGGATCGGTGCATGTGGCGATGGTCCCGGCGGACAACGAGCCGGCGGCGCTGCTGCGCAGCCTGGGGCTGGCTGCCGTGACCGTGGCTTCGCTGCTCGCCTATCTGCGCCTGCTGACCCGGGCGTACTCGCCCGCACTGTCGGAAGCGAGGCTGCAGGCGCTGCAGTCACGCATCCGGCCGCACTTCCTGTTCAACAGCCTGAATGCCGTGCTGTCGCTGGTGCGGCGCGACCCGCGGCGCGCCGAGCGCGCGCTGGAGGATCTCGCCGACCTGTTCCGCGTGCTGATGCAGGACAGCCGCAGCTTCGTGCGCCTGGCCGACGAAATCGCGCTGCTGGAGCGCTATGCCGCGATCGAGCAGCTGCGCCTGGGCGAGCGGCTCGCCATCACCTGGGAGCTCGAGGGCGCGCCGCGCGACGCGCTGCTGCCGCCGATGGTGCTGCAGCCGCTGCTCGAGAACGCCGTTTACCACGGCATCGAGCCCGGCACCGGGGTCGGCAAAGTGGTGGTGCACATCGAGCGCCGCGGGGCGCGCGTGCTGGCGCGCATCGAGAATCCCTATTTCGAGGAGCACGCGCGGCGCGCCGGCAACCGCATGGCGCAGGAGAACATCCGCGAGCGCCTGCAGCTGTTTTTCGACGCCGAGGCGCGCCTCAGCAGCCGCATCGCCGGCGGGCGTTACCTGGTCGAAGTGGAGATGCCTTACCGGCCGGCGAAGGCATGACTCCCCTGCGCGTATTCATCGCCGACGACGAGGCGCCCGCGCGCGAGCGGCTGCGCGAGCTGCTGGCGGACATCGCGGGCGAGCTGCCGAACGAGGTGACGGGCGAGGCGCAGAACGGCCTCGAGGCCATCGAGCGCCTGCCCTCGAGCGGCGCGCAGGTGCTGCTGCTCGACATCCAGATGCCGGGCATGGGCGGGCTGGAAGTGGCGCGGCACCTCGCGGGCCTGGATGCCGGGCCGGCGGTGGTATTCGTCACCGCGCACGACCGGCACGCGGTCGAGGCTTTCGAGCTGAACGCGCTCGACTACCTGATGAAGCCGGTGCGCGCGGCGCGCCTCGCCGCGGCATTGCGCAAGGCGGCCGCGGCTGGCCCGCCGCCGAAGCAGCAGCTGGCGCACGCTGCCAGGCAGCCGCGCGAGTACCTGTCGGTGGTGGAGCGCAACCGCATCGTGCTGGTGCCGGTGCGCGAGATCGTGTTCCTCAGGGCGGAGCTGAAATACGTGACGTTGCGCACGCGCGGCGCCGAGCACCTGATCGAGGAGCCGCTGGTGGCCCTGGAGACCGAGTTTGCCGAGCGCTTCGTGCGCGTGCACCGCAACTGCCTGGTGGCGCGCGCCGCGGTGCGCGGTTTCGAGCGCGCCACGGCCGGCGAGGAGGAACCGCACTGGAACGTGGTGCTGGAAGGGATCGCCGAGCGCTTGCCGGTCAGCCGGCGGCAATGGGCCGCGGTGCGCGCCCTGGTGAAGGACGCTTGATGCGGTTGCGGATCGCCACGCGACGCAGCCGCCTCGCGCTCTGGCAGGCCGAGCACGTGAAGGCGCGGCTGGAGGCGCTGCACGCGGGGCTCGCCGTAGAACTGCTGGCGCTGTCCACCCGCGGCGACGAGCTGCTCGAGGTGCGGCTGGACCAGGTCGGCGGCAAGGGCCTGTTCGTCAAGGAGCTGGAGGGCGCGCTCGAGGACGCTCGCGCCGACCTCGCTGTGCACTCGATGAAGGACGTGCCGGCGCAGTTGCCGCCGGGATTCCGGCTCGCCGCGATCCTCGAGCGCGAGGACGCGCGCGACGCCTTCGTCTCCCTGCGCCACGCGTCGCTGGGCGCATTGCCGCAGGGTTCCCGCGTTGGCACTTCCAGCCTGCGGCGCGCGGCGCAGGTCGCCGAGCGCCATCCCGGCCTGCAGCTGCTCACCCTGCGCGGCAACGTCGAGACGCGCCTCGCCAAGCTGGACCGCGGCGAGTACGACGCGATCCTGCTCGCCGCCGCCGGCCTCAAGCGCCTCGGGCTGGGGGGGCGCATCCGCAGCCTGCTTTCGCTGGAGGAGAGCCTTCCCGCTCCGGGACAGGCGGCGCTGGGCATCGAATGCCTCGAGCGCCGCGCGGAGGTCATCGGCCTGCTGGCGCCGCTGGAGCACGCGGCGAGCGCGGCCTGCGTGCGCGCGGAGCGCGCGGTCAGCCTGGCGCTGGGCGGCAGTTGCACCCTCCCGCTGGGCGCCTACGCTGAACTGGCCGGAGGGCGATTGCGGCTGCGCGCACTGGTCGCCGCTCCCGATGGCAGCCGGGTGGCGCGCGTCGATTGCGCCGGGCCGGCCTCCGAGCCGGAGGCGCTGGGCGCGCAGGCGGCCGAGCAGCTGCGCGCCCAGGGCGCCGACGAGATCCTCGCGGCGATCGGCCAGGCGTGACGCTGGCAGGCAAGCGCATCGTCGTGACCCGCCCGCGCGAACTGGCGGGCGGGTTGGCAGCGCTCATCGCGCAGGCCGGGGGCGAGGCGCTGCTCTTTCCGGCCATCGAGATCCGCGAGCCGGAGGACCCGGCGCCTGCGCGGGCATTGCTCGGGCGGCTGCAGGAGTTCGACCTGGCGGTGTTCGTCAGCCCGAGCGCCGTGCGCAAGGCGCTCGAGCTGACGGCTGGCCGTGCCTGGCCGCGCGTGGCGGCAGTTGGTGAGGGCACCAAGCGCGAACTCGAACGGCGCGGGTTCCGCGGTGTGATTGCACCGTCGGGGCAAGCCGACAGCGAAGCGCTGCTCGCCTTGCCGGAGATGGCGCAAATCGCCGGTGCGAGGGTGCTGGTCCTGCGCGGCGCGGGCGGGCGCGAACTGCTCGGCGAGACGCTCGCCGCGCGCGGCGCCAAGGTCGAATATGCGGAGTGCTACCGCCGGGTGCGACCTGAGACACTCCCGCTCGAAGGCCGCATCGATGCGGTCTGCGTGAGCTCAGGCGAGGCGTTGACGAATCTCGCTGCGCTGCTCGGCCGCGAGCGCCTGGAACACACGCCGGTGTTTGTTTCACATCCGCGCGTTGTCGCCCGGGCAGCGGATCTCGGCCTGCGCCGGCCGGTGCTCGCGGGTCCGGGCGACGCGGAAATGATCGCGCGCGTGGTTGCGTACTTCGCCGGCGCCAAGTAAAACCCCTGCATGGACGGCCCCGAGCGCAAGCCCTCGAACGCCAGGCGCATCGCCATTGCGGCGCTGGCCGCGGCCGTACTCGCCCTGCTCGCCTGGGTCTGGCTCGACGCGCGCGAGCGCATCGGCGCGACACAGGAAGTGCTGGCGCGGCGGCTGCGCGACATCGAGGCCGACGCGCGGGACGCGCGCTCGCTGGCGCGCCAGGCACAGGAAACAACGCGCGAGATGCAGGCCAAGCTCGGCGCGCTGGAAGGCAAGCTCGCCGACGCGCAGAGCCAGCAGGTGGCGCTGGAAGCCCGGTACCAGGACCTGTCGCGCAACCGCGACGAATTGCAGCTCGCCGAGATCGAGCAGGTGCTCGCCATCGCCGCGCAGCAGCTGCAGCTCTCAGGCAACGTGCGCGCGGCGCTGCTCGCCTTGCAGCTCGCCGAGAGCCGCCTGTCGCGCACCGATCGGCCGCAATTCGTCGCGGTGCGGCGCGCGCTGGCGCGCGACATCGAACGGCTCAAGGCGCTGCCGCCGGTCGACCTGCCCGCCATGAGCCGGCAGCTGGACGCCCTGGTGGCGGGCGTGGACGCGCTGCCGCTCGGCTTCGACGGCCGCGTCGAGCGCGCGGAACACAAGCCGAAGCCGGCCGGCGGGGAGCAGGGCGCCCTGTCGCGCGTGGCCGCGGAACTGTGGAGCGAGATCAGGCAGCTGGTGGTGGTGCGGCGCGTGGATGCGCCCGAACCGCCGCTGCTCGCACCGACGCAAGCCTACTTTCTCAGGGAGAACCTGCGCCTGCGCCTGCTCAATGCGCGCATGGCGCTGCTCGCGCGCGACCAGGCGGCGTTGCAGGAGGACCTGCACGTCGCCCAGCAGTGGCTGCAGCGCTACTTCGACGCGCGCGCGCGCCCGACGCAGGCGGCGCTGGCGCAGCTCAGGCAGTTGCAGGCCGCCACCCTCAGCTTCGATCCCGCGCCGTCCATCTCGGACAGCCTCGAGGCGGTGCGCGGCTACAAGTTGCGCCGCGACCGCGCTTCCGGATGAGGACCCTGTTCTGGCTGCTGGCGGTGTTCGCTGCTGCCGCCGCGCTCGCCGTGGCAGCGCGCCTGGACCAGGGCTACGTGCAGTTCGCCTACGCGCAATGGCGCGTCGAGATGTCGCTGCTGATGTTCGGCGTGCTGGCGGCGCTCGCCTTCATCGCGCTGTACGCGCTGCTGCGCCTGCTGCGGCACACTTTCGCGCTGCCCGCGTACGTGCGCGAGTTCTGGCGGCGGCGGCGGCGCGAGCGGGCGCAGGCGGCGCTCGCCGACGCGCTGCAGGCGTGGCTGGAAGGCCGCTATACGCGCGCCGAGAAGGAGGCCTTGCGCGCCTGGGAGGCGGGCGCCGCCCCGGGGCTCGCGGCGATCATCGCCGCGCGCGCCGCGCACGAGCTCGGCGCGCCGGAGCGGCGCGCGCTGTGGCTGGAGCGCGCCGCCGCGGCGGGCAAGCAGGCCGCCGGCCTGCTGTCGCGTGCCGTGATGGCGCTTTCGGAGCGCGACTATGCGACCGCGCGCGACGCGCTGCGCAGCCTGCAGGATTCGGGCGCGCGCCACATTGCCGCGCTGCGGCTGCTGATGCGCGCCGAGCGCGGCCTGCGCAACTGGGAGGAGGTGCTGCGCCTCACCGCGCAGCTCGCCAAGCGCGACGCCATTGCGCCGGCGCTGGCTGAGGACTACCGCAACCAGGCGCATGTGGAGCTGCTGGCCGAGGCGGCGGCCGACCCCGCCAGGTTCGAGGCGCGCTGGGGCCGCACCCCGGCGCGCGAGCGGGCGAGCCCGCGCGTGGCGGCGGCGGCCGCGCGCCATGCGCGTGCGCTGGGCCTCGCGGCGCTGGCGCGCGAGGCGGTGGAGAAGGGGCTGGCCGCGGACTGGGATGCGACGCTGGTGTCGCTCTACGGCGAGCTGCCGCAGATGGAGCAGGGGGAGCGCGTCGCGGAGGCGCGCACCCGCCTCGAGCGCGCCGAGCGCTGGCTGCTCGAGCACCCGCAGGATCCGCAACTGCTGGCGGCGCTGGGGCGGCTTTGCGCGCAGGCGGAGCTGTGGGGCAAGGCGCAGAGCTACCTGGAGGCGAGCCTCGCGTTCGGGGAGTCGCACGCCACGCACCTGGCGCTCGCGCAGCTGCTGGATCGCCTCGGCCGCGGCGCGGACGCGCAGCGGCACTATCGCCGCGCCGCGGAATTGCCCTAGACCCAGTCTCGCGGCTTAAGGAAGTCGGTGTAGAGTTTTTCTTCCGGCGATCCCGGCTCGGGCTTCCAGTCGTAGCGCCAGGCGGCGCGCGGCGGCAGGGACATGAGGATCGCCTCCGCGCGCCCGCCCGATTGCAGGCCGAACAGCGTGCCGCGGTCGTACACCAGGTTGAACTCCACGTAGCGCCCGCGCCGGTAGGCCTGGAACTCGCGCTCGCGCTCGCCAAACGGCGCGGCGCGCCGCTTCTCGGCAATCGGTGCATACGCGGTCAGGAAATGATCGCCCACCGAGCGTACGAGAGAAAAGCAGGCGTCGAAGTCTGGCTCATTCAGGTCGTCGAAGAATATGCCGCCCACGCCGCGCGGCTCGTTCCGGTGCTTGATGAAGAAGTATTCGTCGCACCACTTCTTGTAGCGCGCGTGGCGTTCCGCGCCGAACGGCGCCAGCGCCTGTTTGCAGGTCGCATGGAAGTGCCGCGCGTCCTCCTCGAAGCCGTAGGTCGGCGTGAGGTCCATGCCGCCGCCGAACCACCAGAGTTCCCCGGCGCTGAAGCAGCGCACGTTCAGGTGCACGGTCGGGCAGTAGGGATTGCGCGGATGCAGCACCAGCGACACGCCCATGGCGTCGTAAGCGCGCCCGGCGAGCTGCGGGCGCGCGGCGGTGGCCGAGGCGGGCAGGCTGGCGCCCTGCACGCGCGAGAAGTTCACCCCGGCGCGCTCGAACAGCACGCCTTCCTCGATCTGGCGCGTCACGCCGCCGCCGCCCTCCGGGCGGGTCCAGGCGTCGCTGCGGAATTTGCCGCCGTCGAGGGCCTCGAGCGCTGTGACGATGCGCTCCTGCAGCCCGGTGAAGTACGCGCTGACCGCCTCGAGCTTCACTTCTTCAGGACCCGGTGCCCGATGTCCTTGCGGTACTGCATGCCGTCGAAGCGGATCCCCTCGATCGCCTCGTAGGCGCGCGAGCGCGCCGCGCGCAGGTTGTCGCCCAGCGCGGTCACGCACAGCACGCGCCCGCCGCTGCTGACGACGCCCTTGCCCTCGGCGCGCGTGCCGGCGTGGAACACGCGGCATTCGGCGGTGGGCTTGGGCAATCCTTCAATGCGGTCGCCCTTGCGCGGCTCTTCCGGGTAGCCGTGCGCGGCCAGCACCACGCCGAGCGCGCAGCGCCGGTCCCAGTCGGCCTCGGCGCTGGCCAGCTTGCCTTGCAGCGCGGCGTCGAGCAGGTCGAGCAGGTCCGACTTGAGCCGCATCAGGATCGGCTGCGTCTCGGGGTCGCCCAGGCGGCAGTTGAACTCCAGCGTCTTCGGGTTGCCGGCCTTGTCGATCATCAGCCCGGCGTACAGGAACCCGGTGTAGGGCACACCGTCCTCGGCCATGCCGGCGATGGCCGGCTGGATGATCTCGCGCATCACGCGCGCGTGCACCTGCGGCGTCACCACCGGCGCGGGCGAGTACGCGCCCATGCCGCCGGTGTTGGGGCCCTGGTCGCCGTCGCGCAGCCGCTTGTGGTCCTGGCTGGTGGCGAGCGCCAGCGCGTGCGCGCCGTCCGACATGACGATGAAGCTCGCCTCCTCGCCCTGCAGGCATTCCTCGATCACCACGCGCGCGCCGGCCGCGCCGAGCTTGTGCGACACGAGGAAGCTGTCGATGGCGGCCTGCGCCTCGGCGACGCTGCAAGCCACCACCACGCCCTTGCCGGCGGCGAGGCCGTCGGCCTTGACGACGATCGGCGCGCCTTGCTTCTCGACGTAGGCCCTCGCTTCGGCGGCGTCGCTGAAACTGGCGTAGTGCGCCGTCGGCAGTCCGTGGCGCACCATGAACTGCTTGGCGAAATCCTTGGAACACTCAAGCTGCGCCGCAGCGCGCGTCGGGCCGAAGATGCGCAACCCCGCGTCGCGGAACGCATCCACCACGCCGGCGGCGAGCGGGGCCTCGGGGCCGACCACCGCGAGGGTGATCTGCTCCTGCCTCGCGAAAGCGACCAGGTCCGGGATCGCGCCGAGCGCCACGTTCTCCACGCCGGGCTCGGTCGCGGTGCCGCCGTTGCCCGGGGCGACGTACACCTTCTGCACGCGCGGGCTGGCGGCCAGCTTCCACGCGATGGCGTGCTCGCGGCCTCCCGCGCCGATGACGAGCAGCTTCACCTCAATGCCTGAAGTGGCGCACGCCGGTGAACACCATGGCGACGCCGCGCTCGTTTGCCGCGGCGATCACCTCGTCGTCGCGCACGCTGCCGCCGGGCTGGATCAGCGCCACGGCGCCCGCGTCCGCCAGCGCATCGAGCCCGTCGCGGAACGGGAAGAAAGCGTCGGAGGCGGCCACTGATCCCTTGAGTTCGAGGCCGGCGTTCTGTGCCTTGATCGAGGCGATGCGGGCGCTGTCGATGCGGCTCATCTGCCCGGCGCCGACGCCCAGCGTCATGCCGCCGCGCGCGAACACGATGGCGTTCGACTTGACGAACTTCGCCACGCGCCAGGCGAACAGCAGGTCGGCGACCTGCTCATCCGTCGGCTTTTTCTTCGTCACCGCCTTGAGCGCGGCTCGCTCCAGCACGTGCGCATCGCTGCTTTGCACCAGGAGGCCGCCGCCGACGCGCTTCAGCTCGAGGGCGTTGCTGCCGTGCGCCAACGGCACTTGCAGGATGCGCAGGTTCGATTTCTTCGCCAGCTCCATCTGCGCGTCGGGCTCGATGCGCGGCGCGATGATCACCTCGGCGAACTGCTGCGCCACGCCTGCAGCGGCGGCAAGGTCGAGCGCGCGATTAAAGGCGATGATGCCGCCGAAAGCGGAAGTCGGGTCGGTCTTGAACGCCTTCTCGTAAGCGGCGAGCAGGCTTGGCGCGGTGGCCACGCCGCAGGGATTGGCGTGCTTGACGATGACGCAGGCCGGCTCGGCGAAGCTCTTCACGCATTCCCACGCGGCGTCCGCGTCGGCAACGTTGTTATAGGAGAGCTCCTTGCCCTGCAGCTGGCGGTAGCCCGCAATGCCGCCCGCCACCGGCAGCGCGTCGCGGTACAACGCCGCCGTCTGGTGGGGGTTCTCGCCATAGCGCATGTCCTGGAGTTTCTCGAACTGCAGGTTGAGCACCCCGGGCCAGGCGCCGCGCCTGCCGTCCGCGCCGAGCGAGGAGAGGTAATTCGCGATGGCGCCGTCGTAGGCCGCGGTGTGCGCGAACACCTTTTTCGCCAATGCGAAGCGCGTGGCCGCCGACACCTCGCCGTGCGCGCGCAGTTCTTCGAGCACCTTCGCGTAGTCGGCCGGGTCGACCACCACGGCGACGCCGGCATGGTTCTTCGCGGCCGAGCGCAGCATGGCCGGGCCGCCGATGTCGATGTTCTCGATGGCGTCCTCCAGCCGGCAGTCGGGATCGGCGACGGTGGCCTGGAACGGATACAGGTTGACCACGACCAGGTCGATCGGCGCAATACCTGCGCTTTCGATCGCTTTCATCTGCTCGCGCGAATCGCGCCGCGCGAGTATTCCTCCGTGGATCTTGGGGTGCAGCGTCTTCACGCGCCCGTCGAGCATTTCCGGAAAGCCGGTATGCGCCGAGACCTCGGTCACCGGCACGCCTTCCTTCTGCAGGAGCTTCGCGGTGCCGCCGGTGGAGAGGATGGTCACGCCGAGCGCGGCGAGCGCGCGGGCGAATTCGGCGACGCCCGACTTGTCCGAGACGCTGACCAGCGCCCGCTTGAGCTTGCTCACCCTTTGATGCGCAGCAGCTGCATCTTCTTGCGCAGCGTGTTGCGGTCGATGCCGAGCATGGTGGCGGCCTGCGTCAGGTTGCCCTCGGCGCGGCCCAGCACCACCTCGATCATCGGCCTCTCGACGTTCTTCAGCACCATGTCGTAGATCGCGGTGGGCCGCTCGCCGTCCATGTCCTTGAAGTAGCGCTCCAGCGAGCGCTTCACGGCGTCGGACAGTTCGTTCGTGCGGCTCATGCGGCGAGCCTGCCGAAGTAGTCGTTGACCGCGGCACGCTGGTGCACGGCCGCTTCGATGCGCACCACGCCCTGGCGGAAGCCTTCCCCGCCAGGCAGCCCGCGCGCGTACCAGCCCAGGTGCTTGCGCGCCACGCGCAGGCCCTGCTCCTCACCGTACAGCGCGTACAGGCCCTCGAGGTGCTCGCGCACCACGGCTTCGATCTCCGCCGGGCCTGGCGGGGCGAGCTCCGTGCCGGTGGCGAGGAAATGCTCGATTTCGCGGAAGATCCAGGGGCGGCCGAAGGCGGCGCGGCCGATCATCAGGCCGTCGGCGCCGGTGCGCTCGAGTACCGCGCGCGCCTGCGCCGGCGTGTGGATGTCGCCGTTGGCGATCACCGGGATGCGCACGCGCGACTTCACCTCCGCGATGCAATCGTACTCGGCATGCCCCGCGAAACCGCAGGCCCGCGTGCGGCCGTGGATGGCGAGCAGCTGCACGCCCGAGTCCTCGGCGATGCGCGCGACGCGCGCGGCGTTGCGCCGCTGCGGGCTCGGCCCGGTGCGGATCTTGAGGGTCACCGGGACGTCCGCGGCGGCCACTACCGCCTCGAGGATGCGCGCCACCAGCGCCTCGTTCTCCAGCAGGGCGGAGCCGGCGTACACGTTGCAGACCTTCTTCGCCGGGCAGCCCATGTTGATGTCGATGATCTGCGCGCCGCGATCGACGTTGGTGCGCGCGGCGTCGGCCATCATGGCCGGCTCGGCACCCGCGATCTGCACTGACACCGGGCCGGGCTCGCCGGCGTGATCCAGGCGCAGGAGCGACTTGCGCGAGCCGCGCAGCTCGGGCCGCGAGGACACCATCTCGGACACCGCCAGCCCGGCGCCGTAGCGCCGCGCGAGGATGCGGAACGGACGGTCGGTGACGCCCGCCATCGGCGCGACGAACAACCCATTGCGCAGCAGGTGCGCGCCGATTTGCATTCGGAATTCTAGTATTTCTCAGGGCAGCGCGGAAGTTCCGAAAATCATGCGCCGCGCAAAAAAGCGCCGCGCAGCCGGCAGGAGGTCAAGACTCGTCAGCAGCGCGCCGCGCGCGGCGCGCGCCAGCGGGTTGGCGCCCAGGAATCCGCGCGCCAGCAGCTCGGTGACGCTGATGGTCGCCGCGGCATCCAGCCGCCTTTGCGCGGCGAAGCGCGCGAGCGAGCGCTCGCCGCCTGGATCTTCAGTCGCATGCAAGTCCTGCGCCAGGTCCCACGCGTCGCGCAAGCCCAGGTTGAGGCCCTGGCCCGCGACCGGGTGCAGCGTGTGGGCCGCATTGCCGATGAAGACCTCCCGCCCCTCGACGCGCGAGGCGCGCACGCGCAGCGCGAGCGGCGCGCGCGAGCGCTCGTGCACCGCGGTAAAGCGTCCGGCGCGATCGCCGAAGGCCTGCTGCAGGCGTGCGAGGAAGTCCCGCGGCGCAGCATCCGCCAGGGCGGCGGCGCGCTCGGGCCGCGCGCTCCACACCAGCGCCCATTCGCCGGCGAGAGGCAGCAGCGCGAGCGGCCCTTCCGCCGTGAAGCGCTCATACGCCACGGCCTGCGACGCGGGCTCGGCGGCGACCCGCGCCACCACCGCGTCATGTCCGTAGCGCCGCTCGCGCGCTTGCGTCGCGGCGCCTTCGGCGTGGACCGTTAGCGTGGGCGCGCCGCCCACGTCGTGCTCAATGTCCACGCGCGCGCGCAGCGCCGCCACGAGGTCCGCGTACTGCGTCACGTAGCCGAGCGCCTGGACGCCGGCGTCGGCGGCGTCCAGGCGCGTGCGGCCGAATGCGCCGGCCTGCGACACGTGGATGCCTGTGATCGGCGTGGCGGGAAAGGCGCCCCAGGCGCCGACGCGCTCGAGGATCAGCCGGCTGGCATGGGACAGGGCGATCGGGCGAAACGCGGGCAGCGCGGCGCGGCGCGGGTCCACCAGGCGCACGCGGTGGCGCGCGCCCTGCAGCGCCAGCGCCAGCGTGCAGCCGACCGGCCCGGCGCCGAGGATCAGTACGTCATCGGCGGGCATCGCGCATCAGCGCCTCGACCTCGGCGACGGCCTTGGGCGCGTCCGCGGTCAGCACCTCGCAGCCGGCTTGCGTCACCAGCACGTCGTCCTCGATGCGCACGCCGATGTCGCGCAGCCGCTCGGGCACGTCGTCCGCGGCACGGATGTAGAGTCCCGGCTCCACGGTGAGCGTCATGCCGGGCGCCAGCGCGCGCCACTGCCCGGCGCGCTTGTACTCGCCCGCGTCGTGCACGTCGAGCCCCAGCCAGTGCCCGGTGCGGTGCATGTAGAAGCGCTTGTAGGCTTCCTTCTCCAGCACCGCGTCGAGGCTGCCCGAGAGCAGCTCCAGGTCGAGCATGCCCTGGGCCAGCACTTTCACCGCGGCGTCGTGCGGCTCGTTCCAGGCCTTGCCGGCGCGCACCTCCCCGATCGCCGCGCGCTGCGCGGCGAGCACCAGTTCGTAGACTTCGCGCTGCGCGCCGCTGTAGCGGCCGTTGACCGGGAAGGTGCGCGTGATGTCGGCGGCGTAGCCGTCCAGCTCGCAGCCGGCGTCGATCAGCACCAGCCCGCCGTCGGCGAGCGGGGCGTCGTTGGCCACGTAGTGCAGCACGCAGGCGTTGGCGCCGCCCGCGACGATCGGCCAGTAGGCCGGGAACTGCGAGCCGCTGCGGCGGAACTCGTGCAGCAGCTCGGCTTCGATCTCGTACTCGTTGCGCCCGGGGTGCATGGCCTGCATGGCGCGCCGGTGCGCGCCGGCGGAGATCGCCGCGGCCTTGCGCATCACCGCCAGCTCCTGGGCGTCTTTCACCAGGCGCATGTCGTCGAGCGGTGCGCGCACGTCGTGCAGCTGCTGCGGCGCGGCCACGCCGCTGCGCGCGTTGGCGCGCACGGCGTTCAGCCAGCGCATCGCGCGCGTGTCCCACTCCGGGTCCGCGCCCACCGGGTACCACAGCGCGGCGCGGTCGGCGAGCAGCGCGGGCATGGCGTCGTCGAGCGCGGCGATCGGTTGCGCCTCGTCGAAGCCGAAGCGCTCGCGTGCGCCCTCGGGGCCGTGGCGGAAGCCGTCCCAGATCTCGCGCTCCAGGCTGCGCTCGCGGCAGAACAGGATCGAGCGCGGTTGCGGGTCGGCGACCAGCACCAGCACCGCCTCGGGCTCCTGGAAGCCAGTCAGGTAATAGAAATAGCTATCGTAGCGGTAAGGATAGTGCGTGTCGCGGTTGCGCGCCCGCTCCGGCGCTGTGGGAATCACGGCGACCGCCCCGGGCATCGCCTGCGCAAGGCGCTGCCTGCGCGCCGCGCGCACTGCCACGTCCTGTCCCAGGTCGTTCACTTTCATGTCCGTGCTCCCATCCTTGCGCGCAGCAGCGCGTCGAGCTCGGCGAGCCGCTCGGCGGTGCCCGCGTCGCGCCACAGCCCCCGGTGCAGTTCGCCCGAGACTCGGCCCGCGTCGGCCGCAGCGCGCAGCAGCGGCGCCATTTGCGCCTTCTCGCCCGCGCGCACCGGCGCCACCAGCGCCGGATCGACGAGCGCGATCCCGGTGTAAGTGTAGCGCGGCGCCGCGGCGTTGCCGGCCTTGCCAGCTTCAAGGGTGAAGTCGCCTGCCGCATGGTGCGGCGGATTGGGCGCCAGCACCAGGTGCGCGAGGTGGCCATCGAGTGCGCGAGCGCGCAGGGCGGCGAGGTCGAAATCATGGTAGATGTCGGCGTTGACCAGCGCGAAGGGCGCGGCGCCGAGCAGCGCGCGCGCGTAGGCGATGCCGCCCGCGGATTCCAGGGGTTGCGGCTCGCGCGAGTACGCGAGCTTCACGCCGAAGGCGCTGCCGTTGCCGAGATGCGCCTCGATCTTCGCGCCCAGCCAGGCGACGTTGATCACCACCTCGCGAAAACCCGCCGCGGCGAGCCGCTCGAGCTGCCAGGCGATGAGCGTCTTGCCGCCGGCCTCGGCGAGCGCCTTCGGCACCCGGTCGGTGAACGGGCGCAGCCGCTTGCCGCGCCCGGCGGCGAGGATCATGGCCTTCATCGCTCGAGCTCGTCGAGCAGCCGCGCGAGCGGCGAGAGCGCGGTATAGCGCCGGGCGACGGTGTGCGCGTAGCCGGCGAAGCGCGGCGTGTCCGCGACGTATTTCGCCTTGCCGTCGCGATGCGTGAGGCGCGCGAAGATGCCCAGCACCTTGAGGTGGCGCTGCAGGCCCATCCACTCGAAGGCGCGCCAGAATTCGGCGAAATCCGCCTGCACCGGCAGCCGCGCCTTCTTCGCGCCCTCCCAGTAGCGCACCGTCCAGTCGAGCACGCGCTCCTCCTCCCAGCTGCGGAAGGCGTCGCGCATCAGCGAGGCGATGTCGTAGGTGATCGGCCCGATGACCGCGTCCTGGAAATCGAGCACGCCGGGGTTCGGCTCGCTCAGCATCAGGTTGCGCGGCATGTAGTCGCGGTGCACGTACACCGCCGGTTGCGTCAGCGCGCTCGCCACCAGCAGGGCGCAGACCGACTCGAACGCCGCGTCTTGCGCCGCGCTGAGCGGGCGGCCCAGGTGGCGGGTGGCGTACCACTCCGGGAACAGGCCCAGTTCCCGCCGCAGCAGCGCCTCGTCGTAGGGCGGCAGCTCGCCCGGTCGCGTCGCCAGTTGCCACCGGATCAGCGCGCCGGTCGCATCGCGCATCAGCGCCGGCGCGCTGGCCGCGCTCAGCGCGTCGAGGTAGGTGGTGCGGCCGAGGTCCTCGAGCAGCAGGAAGCCTTGCCCCAGGTCCTGCGCGTGCACGCGCGGCGCGTGCACGCCCGCCTCGCGCAGCAGGCGCGCCACGTGCAGGAAAGGACGGCAGTCTTCCTGCGCAGGCGGCGCGTCCATGGCGACAAAGCTGCGCCCGTCGGCGAGCGTGGCGCGGAAGTAGCGCCGGAAACTCGCGTCGGCGCAAGCGGGAGCGAGGCCGAAATCCGGGCCGCCGAGCGGCCCGGCGAGCCAGTGCTTGAGCGCAGCGAGCCTAGCGTCCACGAGGTGTGATGCGTGCAGCGTTGCGCGTTGCGCGGAATTGTGCGATTTTACACGCAAAGGCTGGTTCCTCCTTTACACCCATGCAGTGTCCTCCAGCGCGGAAGCTGGCCCACCCCGCCGCCCGCTTCGCAGCGCTGCTGCTTCTGTTTTGCGCGCACGCGCTGGCGCAGCAGCCAAAAGAACCCGCGACCATCGACGCGCAGAGCATCGAGGGCATCTCCGGCCTGGAGGTGACCGCGCGCGGCGGGGTGGAATTCAGACAGGACGACACGACCATCTACGCCGAGTACCTCAAGTTCAACCGCGAGTTCGGGCGCCTGGAGGCGGAGGGCGGCGTGCGCCTCGAGCAGGGCGGGGACCGCTTCTCCGGGACACGGCTGCGCTACCGCACCACCGACCACACCGGCGTGCTGGGGGACCCTGCGTTCCTGCTGCGCCGCGGGCAGACCGCGCGCGGCGGCGCCGAGCGGGTGGAGTTCCTGGGCCGCGATCGCTACCGCCTGAGCGGCGCGCACTTCACCACCTGCGAGCCCGGTCATGACGACTGGCGCATCGAGGCGCGCGAGATCGACCTCGACTACGACGAGCAGACCGGCACGGCGCGCGGCGCGCGGCTGCGCTTCCTCGGCACCAGCATCCTCGGCACGCCCTATGCCTCGTTCCCGCTGGAGAACCGGCGCAAGAGCGGCGTGCTGGCGCCGCAGTACGGGCAGACCACGCTGCGCGGCGCGGAGCTCGGCGTGCCGTTCTACTGGAACATCGCGCCGGAACAGGACGCCACCATCACTCCGGTGTTCATGTCCAAGCGCGGCGAGCAGCTGAAGACGCACTACCGCTACCTCGACGCGAGATACTTCGGCGAAGCGCGCGCCGAATACATGCCCGTGGACCGCGCGCTGGGCGCGCCGCGCAGCGGCTATTCGTGGCAGCACGAGCAACGCTTTTCGCCCGCGCTGCTCGGGCGCCTCGACTTGAACCGCGTCTCCGACGACAAGTACTTCGTGGACCTGTACAGCCAGGTGCGGCAAGTGTCAACCGGCAACCTGCAGCGCGACGCCTACCTGCAGTACACAGAATCGCTCGCCGGCACTTCCTACTTCCTGCAGGGCCGCGTGCAGCGCTTCCAGACGCTGCAGGATCCGCTGGCGCCGATCGTCAGCCCCTACCACCGCGTGCCGCAGCTCAACCTGCTGGCGACGCGCAACGACATCGGCGGGCTGCTCGACGCCGCAGTGCCGGCCGAGTACGCGCGCTTCACCCACCCGACACTGGCGGAGGGCGCGCGCGCCACGCTCGCGCCTACGGCGGCGATGCCGCTGGTCGCGCCGGGCTACTTCGTCACGCCCAAGCTCGGCGTGCGCCGCGTGGACTACAACCTCACCCGCACCGTCGCCGGCCAGGCCGACCGGCAGGACTACACCATCCCCTGGTTGAGCCTGGACGGCGGGCTGGTGTTCGAGCGCGACAGCGAGTGGTTCGGCAGCCGCCTGACGCAGACGCTGGAGCCGCGGCTCTACTATGTCTATGCGGCCTACCGCAACCAGGACCAGGCGCCGCTGTTCGACACGGCGCCCGCCGACTTCAACTATGCGCAGCTGTTCAGCGAGAACCGCTTCGTCGGCGGCGACCGCTTCGGCGACGCCAACCAGATCACCATGGCGGTGACCTCACGCCTGCTCGGCGCGGGCGGCCAGGAGATGCTGCGCGCCACGCTCGGGCAGCGCTATTACTTCGAGAACGAACGCGTCGGCCTGACGGCAGGCGCGCCCCTGCGCACCGCGAGCGACTCCGACTGGCTGGCCTCGGTGGGCGGGCGGTTCGCGCGGCGCTGGACCTTCGATACCACGATGCAGTACAACCCGCGCGAATCGCGCACCGAGCGCTACGGCGCCTCGCTGCGCTTCGCGCCGGAGATCGCGAAAGTGCTCAACGCCAGCTACCGTTTCCAGCGCGACGTGCTGCACCAGGTGGATCTTTCCGCGCAATGGCCGGTCAAAGCTGGCTGGTATGCGGTCGGGCGCTACAACTATTCGCTGCGCGACGGGCTGTTGCTCGAAGGGATCGCCGGGATCGAGTACAACGGCGGCTGCTGGGTGTTCCGCGGGGTGTTCCAGCGGCTGCGGGCGGCTACCGACGTGAACTCCTCGGCGATCCTGTTCCAGCTCGAGTTCAACGGCTTCGGCCAGATCGGCTCGGACGAAACGCTGACGCTCCTGCGCCGCACGGTGCCGGGCTACTCGGTGACCAACCCGAGCGACCAGGCGCTGGTGCCTCCCAGCCTGCGCCCGCGCCTGCCGTTCCAGCAGGTGTATTGATGCGTGCCCTGCTGCTCGCGGTCCTGCTCGTTTGCGCCGCGCCGCATGCCCCGGCGCAGCGCGGCGCGCTCGTCGAGCGCATCGTCGCGGTGGTGAACAAGGACGTGATCACCGCCAGCGAGCTCGCCGAGCGGGTGGCGTTCGCCGAGCGCCAGTTGCGGCGGCAGAACATCGCCTTGCCCGAGCGCGCGGTGCTCGAGCGCCAGATGCTCGAGCGCCTGATCCTCGACAAGGCGCAGCTGCAGATGGCCGCCGACACCGGGCTGCGCGTGGACGAACTGCAGCTGGACCGCGCCGTGCAGCGCATCGCCGAGAGCAACAACGCCACGCTCGCCGAGTTCCGGCGCCGGCTGGAGAGCGACGGCGTGGTGTTCGAGAAGTTCCGCGCCGAAGTGCGCCAGCAGATCCTGCAGACGCGGCTGCGCGAACGCGAGGTGGACGACCGCGTGCAGGTGAACGAAAGCGAGATCGACATCTACCTGGAAGTGAACCAGGCCGCCGCCAGCGCCGTGGAGTACAACGCCGCGCACATTCTGGTGCGCATCCCCGAGCAGGCGAGCCCGGAGCGCATCGAAGAGGCGCGCGCGCGCGCCGAGAAGGCGCGCGCCGAAGCGCTGGCGGGCGGCGACTTCGCGCGCCTCGCGGCGAGCACCTCGGACGCCGGCGACGTGCTGCAGGGCGGCGCGCTGGGCTGGCGTGCGCCGAGCCGCCTGCCGGAGCTGTTCGCCGACGCGCTGAAGACCATGCAGCCGGGCGACGTGAGCGGCGTGCTGCGCAGCCCGGCGGGCTTCCATTTGCTGAAGCTGCTCGAACGCCGTGGCGCGGGATTGGCCGCCCCGGTGACGCAGACGCGTGCGCGCCACATCCTGGTCAAGACCAGCGAGGTGGTGTCGGAAGCGGACGCGCTGCGGCGGCTGGCCGGGCTGCGCGAGCGCATCGCGGGCGGCGCCGAATTCGCCGAGCTGGCGCGGCTCAATTCCGAGGACGGCACCGCGGCGCGCGGCGGCGAGCTGGGCTGGGTCCATCCCGGCGACACGGTGCCGGAGTTCGAGCGCGCCATGAACGCGCTCAAGCCGGGCGAGCTGAGCGAGCCGGTGCGCACGCCGTTCGGCTTCCACCTGATCCAGGTGCTGGAGCGGCGCACGGCGGACGTGAGCACGGAGCGCCAGCGCCTGCAGGCGCGCCTGGCGCTGCGCGAGCGCAAGGCGGAGGAGGCCTACCAGGAGTGGCTGCGCCAGCTGCGCGACCGCACCTACGTCGAGATGCGGCTGGAGGAGCGGTGATCCGGGTCGCGCTCACTTCAGGCGAGCCGGCGGGCATCGGGCCGGAACTTTGCGTCGCGGTGGCGAGGAAGATTCGCGGCGCGCAGCTCGTCGCCATCGGCGACAGGAGCCTGCTGCAGGGTTGTCCTCATATCGAACACGTGGCGCTCGCGGCACCGCGCAAGGCAGGCAAGCTCGAGCCCGCCAACAGCCGCTACGTCCTGCAGGTCCTCGATCGCGCGATCGACGGGTGCCTCGCCGGCGAGTACGACGCGATGGTCACCGCCCCGGTGCACAAGGGCGTGATCAACGACGCGGGGATTGCCTTCACCGGGCACACGGAGTACCTGGCGCAGCGCGCGCGCGTGCCCCACGTCGTGATGATGCTGGTGGGCGGGGGACTGCGCGTGGCGCTCGCCACGACGCACCTTGCGCTCTCGGAGGTGCCGCGCTCGATCACGCGCGAGGGACTCGTTGCGACGCTGCGGGTGATCCATGCCGATCTGAAGAAGCGCTTCCGCATCAAGCGGCCGCGTATCCTGGTGTCCGGGTTGAATCCGCACAGCGGCGAGTCCGGGTACCTGGGCACCGAGGAGCGCGACGTGATCGAGCCGGCTTTACTCGATGCGAAGAAGCTGGGGATTTCCGTCCAGGGCCCGATTCCCGCCGACACGCTGTTCGTTCCCTCGCGCTTGAAGGGCGCGGACTGCGTGCTCGCCATGTACCACGACCAGGGGCTGCCGGTGCTCAAGTACGCGAGCTTCGGCGCCGGCGTGAACGTGACGCTCGGGCTGCCGTTCGTGCGCACTTCGGTGGATCACGGCACGGCGCTGGAGATCGCGGGGAAGGGCAAGGCCGATCCCGGCAGCCTGATCGAGGCCGTCAAGCTTGCCGTCAAGCTCGCATCGGCCTCGTAAACGCTTCGGCCAGCACTTCCTGCACGACCCGGGGGTGATGCGGAAGATCGTCGAGGCGATCGCGCCGGCGGCGGATGATTTTCTCGTGGAGATCGGGCCGGGGCAGGGGGTGCTCACGCTCCCGCTCGCGGAGCGCGTCGGGCATTTGGAAGTGATCGAGATCGACCGGGACCTGGCCGCCGCGCTGCCCGGCGAGCGGGTCAAGGTGCACGTCGCGGATGCGCTGGAGTTCGACTTCGGCGTGTTTGCGAAGGGCGTGCGCATTGTCGGCAATCTGCCGTACAACATCTCCACGCCTTTGCTCTTCCACCTTGCCCGCTACTCCGACCGCCTGCGCGACATGCATTTCATGCTGCAGTTGGAAGTGGTCGAGCGTATGGTGGCGAAGCCCTCGACGCCGGAGTACGGACGGCTGTCGGTGATGCTGCAGACGCGGTTCAAGATGGAAAAGCTGTTTCGCGTCGGTCCGGGCGCGTTCCGCCCGCCGCCGAAGGTGGACTCGGCGGTGGTGCGGATGGTGCCGCTCGGTACGCCGCTGGGTTGCGACGAGAAGCGCTTCGAGCAGGTGGTGCGGGAGGCGTTCAGCGCGCGGCGCAAAACGCTGCGCAATGCGCTGCCGCTCAGACCGGAGGACTACGCCGCGCTGGGGATTGATCCGAAGCTGCGTCCGGAAAACCTTTCGCCGCAGGACTACGTCCGCATCGCCCGTCTCTTGTCGCGACGGTAAAACCGTAGTCGGGTCGCATCTCGGATTCGGAAACCTTCAGAGGCTTACGACTCGTATGTCTTTCGCTCATGTGAATTCGCCTCGCGGGCGCTGATCACCTGCATGGAACACGCAGTAGAGCATGAAGGCCACGATAGTTGAGTTCAGCACCAAGGCGCCAAGGCTTAGCCAAGTGACACGCTCATACAGTTCGAAGAGCTCAATGGGAACGTAGACGCCGCCGCTTAGGGCAGCAAACCATTCAGCCCAGCGCCGCGCATACCAGAGCCCATAAGCCTCGATGAACCGTACGAGGGAGTAGACGGCAGCTCCAGCCGCAATCAGCAATAGGCGGGCATCCGTTAGTTGGTTCGCCACGTCGATGAATATGTGGGGATAGCGGGCGGCTGGATTCAGGTGGGCATGAGCTATCAGGCGCTCGGCGAACCGCTGAACGTCGTGATGAATTAGCGAAAGCAAACCGAACCCTACCAACAATACTAGGGCACCCTTGGCGGCCTCGATCAGCGCGACCGTGCGCAGCGCGCTAGACAAGTGCATAGGCAATGATGGCGCAGATGCCGACCATTACGACGAGGGCGACCATGAACAGGACATCGACGAGCAATCGCAGCCTCTGACGACGCCTCGCCTGATTGGTTTTGAACGACCAGAACGAGAGAAAGCAGCAAGTGACGAAAAGAACAGCATCCGCCGCCAGAAAGTCGTCACCCAGAGTTTGCACCTTGGTCTGAGCTGCAACCAATTGGTGTATCCCGATCGCAGTAAGGCATACCCCAACCAATGCGGCGGAAATCGAAAACACATGCAACGTGAGATCGTGCTCCCGCTGCTCGTGCAATGGTTCTCCAGTCATGAGGGGCGCTGAATGCGGTCTAACATCTTTGCGAACCAAATCATCGAACTATCTCGGCGCGTGCTACCAGCGCAGGCGCGTAACAACGCCTCAAGCGCATGCGTATCGGGAGATCGGCTGCAGCAGCAGGAGAGACTACCGCGGATTCAATGACTTCTACGAGCGCGAGCTCTTCCGCTCGATGAACTCGATCTTGTAGCCATCCGGGTCTTCGACGAAGGCGATCACCGTGGTGCCGCCCTTCACCGGGCCGGCCTCGCGCGTCACCCTGCCGCCCTTCGCCCGCACCGCGTCGCAGGCCTTCGCGGCGTTGTCCACCTCGATGGCGATGTGGCCGAAGGCGGAGCCGAGGTCGTATTTCGGCACGCCGTTGTTGTAGGTGAGCTCGAGCACCGAGGCGCGGTCTTCCATGTCGTAGCCGACGAAGGCGAGCGAATACTTCTGTTCCGGCCGGTCGGTGGTGCGCAGCACCTTCATGCCGAGCACCTCGGTGTAGAACTTGACGGAGCGACCGAGGTCGCCCACGCGCAGCATCGTATGCAGGAGTCTCATGGTGCGGGCAAGTCTACAGCGTCTCCTGCTGCGCTTCGATCCAGGCTTTCACTTGCGCGATGACCTGCTTCGGCGTGCGCCCGGCGGTCTCGATCGGCGGCCCGATGCGCACGGTCACGGTCCCGGCGCGCTTGCGGAAGGCGTTCCGCGGCCACAGCCGCCCTGCGTTGTGCGCCACCGGCACCACCGGCACGCCGCAATTCACCGCCAGCCACGCCCCGCCCTGCTGGTACCCGCGCTTGTGCCCGGGCGGCACGCGCGTGCCCTCGGGAAAGATCACCACCCAGAAGCCCTGTGCCAGCCGCTCCCGCCCTTTGCGCGCCAGCTCGCGCATCGCCGCCACGCCGCGCGCGCGGTCGATGGCGATCGGGCTCATCAGCGCAAGCCCCCAGCCGAAGAACGGGATCCACAGGAGTTCCCTCTTCAGCACCAGCACCTGCGGCGGGAAGATCTCCTGGAAGGCGAGGGTTTCCCAGGCCGACTGGTGCTGCGACAGGATCACCGCGGGCTCGTCCGGCAGGTGCTTGCGCCCCTCGATGCGCCAGCGGATGCCGCACAGCAACCAAGCCAGCCAGATCACCAGCCGCGACCAGGCGGAGATGAGGCGGTAGCGCGCCATGCGCGGCAGCGGAAAGCTGAGCAGCGCGACGATCGCGTAGGGCGGGGTGACGAGAACCAGTGCGAGCGCGAACAGCGCCGAGCGCAGCACCGTCATGGAGCGTATTGCGCGGCGAAGGCGGCGAGGTTGGGGAAAATCGCCGTTCCCGCCGGCAGGCCTCCCGCGTCGCGCGTCTTCTTGCCCTTTCCCGTCAGCACCAGCACCGGCTTCGCGCCGGCCGCGGCGGCGGCCTGCAGGTCGCGCAGCGAATCCCCGACCATCGGCACGCCGTCCAATTCCACGTTCATGCGCCTGGCGATCTCGAGCAGCATGCCCGGCTTGGGCTTGCGGCAATCGCAGTGGGAGTCGCCCGCGTGCGGGCAAAAGAAAATCGCGTCGATGCGCCCGCCCGCCTGGTGCACCGCGCGATGCATCGTGTCGTGGATCGCGTTCAGCGCCGCCATGTCGAACAGGCCGCGGTCGAGGCCCGACTGGTTGGTCGCCACCACCACGCGCCAGCCGGCCTGGGTGAGGCGCGCGATCGCCTCGAGGCTGCCCTTGATCGGCTTCCACTCCGCCGGCGACTTGATGTACTGCTCGCTGTCGTGGTTGATGGTGCCGTCGCGGTCGAGGATCACCAGCTTCATGCGGCCATCAGGCTCAGGTCGGCTACCTGGTTCATGTAAGCGCGGGCGTGCTGCAGCAGGGTGATGCGGTTGTTGCGCACCGCCGGGTCGTCGGCGTTAACCAGCACGTTGTCGAAGAACACCTTGGTCGGCAGGGCCAGCCTGCTCAGCGCGCGCAACGATTCGCCGTAGCGTTCCTGGCGTCGCAACTCCACCGATTCGCCGCCGATTTTCTGCAGGGCATCCCAGAAAGCTGTTTCCGATGCCTCCTTGAAAAGGGCTGGATCCGGCTTCTGCTGCAAATGCTCCGGCAACAATCCGAACGGCACTTCGAAGCGGGATTTCTTGAGGATGTTGGTGATGCGCTTGTTCGCCTCGGCGAGGATCTTCCCTTCGTCAGTGGCGATGAACTTGGAAGCCCCGTCGATGCTGCCGAGCAGGGTATGCAGCGAAGTGGCCGCCCCCATCGGGCGCAGCACCGCCTCGATCGCCTTCACCGAGTAACCCTTCTCGAGGAAATAGCTCTTTGCGCGCTCGAGCAGGAAGTCGACCACCACAGCCCAGTCCGGCCTTGCGTTCTGCGGCATCTCGCCGATCGCGAGATCGACAAGCGAGAGCAGACTGGTCTCGAT
>JBGQFF010000008.1:0-46518 GCA_041496745.1 Gammaproteobacteria bacterium | reverse complement strand
GCGGTGAGCGCGAGCACTGCGAGGATGCGGCCCACCGGGTAGCTCTCCCAGATGTTGCCGAGGACCTCGTGCGTGTAGAGCAGGTAGTCCACGGCGATGAAGTTGAAGCGCCCGCCGAACTCCTCCCAGAACAGCCACTCCGCCACCGCCAGCACCAGCAGGCCGAAGCAGGCGCCGAAGAAGGCGGCCAGGGTGACGCCGCGATACAGCCAGCTGCGCGCAAGGCGCCCGGGCGCGAACGCGAGCCACAGCACCAGCGGCGTGACCGCGAAAATCGCCGCCGCCAGGTCGAACCACAGGCCGCGCACGAAGACCTGCAGCAGGGCGCCGGCGGGCAGCGCGGCATCCGACTGGGCGGCGAGCAGCACGCGCGCCAGCGTGGCGACGAGGACGAGGCCGGCGCCGGCCAGGACGGCGGGCAGGAGGCGCCGCGGAAAGGCGAGCTTGTGCAAGGGGGCCTATTGTAGTCGCGCTAACTTGCGGGCGGCTGACGCGAATTCAAGCCCACAGGCGACGAGGCACGTGGAAGTCAGCGCACCACCAGCACCGCCCTGCCGGCGTATTGCACCACCTGCTTCGACACTGAACCAAGCAGCAGGCGGACGAACTTCGAGCGGCCGCGGTCGCCGACGACGATCAGATCCACGTTATTCCGGTCGGCGTGATAGATGATCTGCTCCGCCGGGTGGCCTACCGCGACCTCGAAATGGCCCTTGAGGCCTTTCGCCGCCACCGGGCGTTCGAGCGGAGCGAGCAGTCCTGCATGGTAGTTGCGCGAATTTTCGATCACCGCCTCGCTCTCGACGTCATCCGCGATCTCGGGCGGCCGCACGACCGTCAGCACGTACAAATCGGCTTGGTCCCTGGCGGCGAGATCGAGCGCCTCGTCAAACGCCTTCTTGCCGGCCTTCGAGCCGTCGTAACCCACCAGAATTCTCTTGTACATCGTCAGCTCCGTTTCGCTTGCGCCGCCCGCGGCGCCTCGTCGGCGCCCGCGGATGGGAGCAGGTGGTGCGGCATGAACCAGGCGTTCGCGATCAGCGTCGGCACCACCGCGCTCGCGATCACCGCCGCGACCAGCGCCGAATACTGCGCCTGGTCGATGACCTCGTGCGACAGCCCAAACAGCGCGGAGATGGTGCCGAAGGTAAGGCCAGTGGACATCAGCAGCGTTGTGTACATCCCCTCCTTGCGCGGCGAACGAAACGCCTGCGTCACGGGGTAGACGCCCACGATTTTGGTCAATACCTTGACGACCAGCATGAGCACGAATGCGCCGGGTGCCGCAATCAAGGCAGGCAGCGACACGAACGAGCCCGCGCGGATGAAATAGAACGGCGTGAGCAGCCCGAAGCACAGCGTGCGCAGCCGCCGCACCAGCACGTGGTCCTTGCCCACCGTGCTTGCGAGCACCATGCCGATCAGGTAGGCGGGCAGGACCGCCTCGCTGTCGGCCCACGCCGCCAGCGCGCCCAGGCCGAACAGGCATAGCAGCAGGAACTTCGCCTCCAGCTCGGAGGGGCGCCCCCCGTAACGCCTGAAGAAGCGCGGGGTGATCCAGGGCAGCGCGATACAGGCGAGCGCGAGCGCGCCGACGAACAGCACTGTCTTCAGCGTAAAGGGCGCGAAAATCAGCCCGAGTGCGACCACCGTGCCCAGGTCCGTGATGAAGCACGCGGCGAGCACTGTCTTGCCGTAATCGGTGGCGTTGAAGCCGAACTCGATCATCACCGCGTACACCACCGCGACCGACGTGGTGGACATCGCGATGCCGGCCAGCCAGCTCGCCATCGGCGACCAGCCCAGCAGCCAGTACGCCGCCGCCGTGCAGCCGAAGAACGGAGCGAAGAAGCTGATCAACCCGACCGCAGTGGCCTCCTTCCATTTGCGCCGGAACACCTCCGGGTCCAGCTCGGCGCCGGCGAGGAAGGTCAGTACGATCGCGCCGGTGCCGGAGAGGAACTTGATCCAGGTCTCGTCGGCGCCAAGCGCGGCGGTGCCCACCAGTGTGCCGATGATGAGCTGCGCAATCGTGCCGACGACGATCTCCGACAGCGCGGTGGCGACGCGCAGCCAGATCGACACCAGCGTGGCAAGCAGCGCCAGGCCCAGCCACAGGGCGGCGAGGGTCCAGATCTCGGTCATCGAGTCCTCCGACGCTTGCTATTCATCCGGGGCGGTTCTTCGGCTCAACCTTCTGCGCGGTCCAGCGCTCCGCCGCCTGGTCGTCCGAGGCGCGCACCTCCACCCAGCCGTCAGCCTCCTTTTTCCAGAACGGCGCCTGGGTCTTGAGGTAATCCATGATGAACTCGCAGGCCGCGAAGGCGTCCCTGCGATGCGCGCTCGCGACGGCGACGAGCACGATCTGGTCGGTGGGCTTGAGCGCGCCGGTGCGGTGGATCACGGTGCAGTCCATCACCTGCCAGCGCGCACGGGCCTCCTCCACGATCTTCTGCAGCGCGCGCTCCGTCATGCCGGGGTAATGCTCGAGTGTCATTGGCACTTCGCGCACCACGCCGACGAAGCTCGCCACCGCGCCGACTTTGGGATCGCGCTGCAGCGCGCGCATCTCCGCTCCCGCGTCGAAATCCTGCGCCTGGACGCAGACCTTCATCCGCCGGTCACCGGGGGGAAGAACGCCACTTCGTCGCCCGCCTTGATCGCGGCGGAGGGCTTGGCCATGTCCTGGTTCACCGCCGCGCGCACGAGCTTTGCCTCGGCCAGCGCCGATTGCCATGCGCCGCCGCGCGCGATGAGGTGCGAGCGTAGCGCCGCGACGGTGGCGACGCCGGAGGGCAGCTCGATGTCCTCGCCCGAGGTGCCGAGCTGCTCGCGCAGCGCGGCGAAATAGAGCACTTTCAACTTCACCCGTAGAGCTCCGAGAACGGCAGGTAGCGCACGAGGTCGCCTTTCCGGATGGCGTGGTTCGGCGTGTTGTCCACCAAGCCGTCGGCCCAGGCGGTGGAGGTCAGCACCGCCGAATCCTGCGTGGGATAGATCTCCAGCCCGCCCGATGCGTTCCATTTTACGCGCAGGAACTCGCGCCGCGCGTCGGGCTCCACCCAGTCGAAATCGGCGCGCGCCTGGATCGCGCGCGGCATGACCTGCACAATGCCCTGGGTTTTCAGCAGGAACGGGCGCACGAAGATGAGGAAGGTGACGAAGCTGGACACCGGGTTGCCCGGCAAGCCGATGAACGCGGCCTTGCCCACCGTGCCGAAGGCGAGCGGCCGGCCGGGTTTCATCGCGATCTTCCACATGAGCAGCGAGCCCTCGGCCTCGACCGCGGGCTTGACGAAATCCGCGTCGCCCACCGACACCCCGCCAGAGGTGACGATGACGTCGCACTGCGCCGCGGCGCGCCTGAGCACCGCGCGCGTGGCCTCGAGCGTATCCGGCACGATGCCGTAGTCCCGCACTTCGCAGCCGTAAATCTGGGCGAGGCCGTTCAGCGTGAAGCGGTTGGAGTTGTAGATGCGCCCGGGCGGCAGCGGGTCGCCCGGCATCACCAACTCGTCGCCGGTGAAAAACAGGCCGAGGCGCACGCGCCGGTGCAGCGGCAGCGACTTGATGCCCACGGACGCTGCGAGCCCGGTGTCCTGCGGCCTGAGGCGTATCCCCGGGGCGAGGATCTGCGCCCCCTTGGCGATGTCGGTCGCGCGACGCCGGATCCAGGCTTCCTTCTCCGGCACCTTCTTCACCACCACGAATTCGCCGTCGGCGGCGCAGAACTCCTGCATCACGATGGCGTCCGCCCCCGGCGGGATCGGCGCGCCGGTGAAGATGCGCGCGGCGGTGCCGGGCTCAAGAGCCCGGCCTACAGAACCAGCTTGAATGCGCTGCGCAACTTTCAGGCGCGTGTCGGGCGCCTTGACGTCCGCGACGCGCACCGCGTAGCCGTCCATCGCGCTGTTGTCCATTGGCGGCACGTCCATGGTGGACACCTGCGCCCGCGCCAGCACGCGGTCGGTGGCTTCAAGCGTCGGCACCTCCTCCACCTCGGTGACGGGACGTGCGCCGGCCAGCAGCACCTCCAGGGCTTGGTCCACAGAGAGCAGGCCCTTGTTCACGCGAGCTTCAGGTGGTTCAGGATGAAATCCGCGATGCCGGCATCGTCGTTGAGATCCAGCAACGGCAGCTTGGTCTCGACTTTCGTGTCACTCACCACGGCCACAATGTGCGGGTCCTGCGGATGCAGCAGCGCCTCGCCGGTCACCGCGCGCCACACTTCGAGCTTGGGGATCGGCGCGTACTTGAAACCCTCCACGATCAGCAGGTCGCAGGGCGAGAGGTGCTTGACCTGCTCCTCGAACGAGGGTTCCTGCGTGCCGCGCAGCTCGTGCATCAGCACCCAGCGCCGCGACGAGGTGACCAGCACCTCGGCGGCCCCGGCGAGGCGGTGGCGGTAGGAGTCCTTGCCCGGGTGGTCCACGTCGAAGCTGTGGTGCGCGTGCTTGATCAGCGCGACGCGCAGCCCGCGCTGCGTGAAGCGCGGGATGAGCTTCTCGATGAGGGTGGTCTTGCCGCTGCCGGACCAGCCGGCAAAGCCGAAAACCTTCATACGAGCACCATTTTGGATCCTGCCACCGCGAGCACCACCGCAAGAACGCGGCGCACCACGGGATTGGTGAAACGCCGGCTGCCGTACTCCGCACCGAGCCAGCCGCCGACGAGCACCGCGGCGGCGAGCGCCCAGGTCGACTGCGGCAGCGCCGCGGTGCCGGCGACGAAGCCGGCCGCGAGGCCGGCCATTGAATTTACCAGAATGAAGGGCGCGGCCACGGCGGAGGTCTGCTTGGTTCCCGCCCAGCCGAGCATCAGCAGCAGCGGGCTGAGGAAAATCCCGCCGCCTACGCCGGTCAGGCCGGACAGCAGTCCCATCGCGGCGCCGATCGCCATCGCGAGCGCAATCGCGGGCTCCCGCACCGGCTTCATCTCCTCCCCTGCGCGCCCGCTACGCCAGAGTTGCCAGGCCGCATAGACGAGCACCACTCCCACCACGAATTTGTAGAGATTTCCCGGAAGGGTAATGGCGCCGCCGAGGTAGGCGAAGGGAATCGACACCGCGGCGAACGGCCAGAACAGGCGCCAGCGAAAATACCCCGCGCGCCAGAACTTGTACGCGGCAAGCGAGGAAACCAGGATGTTCAGCGACAGCGCGATCGGCCGCATCTCCTGCGGCGCGATCCCGGCGAGCGCCATCGCGGCGATGTAGGCCGAGGCGCCGCCGTGGCCGACCGAGGCGTAGACGAACGCCGCCACCAGCATTGCCGACGCGAGCAGCAGGAGGATCGTCGGGTCCACGACCCTCGTTGTATATCACAGAATATAGCGGGAGCAGGCCTACCGCAGGTGGCGGGTGAATCGCTTGAGGTCGGCGGCGATCGCCGCCGAAGCCTTGAGTTCCATGGACCTGAACAGGGCAGCGAGGCGCTTGCCGTACAGCGTCACACTGGCGCCGCCGCCCCGCTGGCCGCCGATCGCCGTGACCACGACGGGCTCCTTGTACGCGGCGTTGAGCGCCTCCACCAGCTGCCAGGCGCGCCGGTAGGACATGCCCATGGCCCGTGCAGCGGCCGAGATCGAGCCGGTCTGCGCGATGCGCTCGATCAACTCGGCCTTGCCTGGCCCCATGGCCGGCGCACCTGTGCCGACCACGCGCAGGGTCAGGCCTCTATAGCGTGGCATCTCATCCTTTGGCGTTGGGGAAGAACAGTTGCTCGCCCCCGATCTTATAGCCGCCGATCGCGGCCTGTCCTTCGGGCGACACGATCCAGTCGACAAATGCCTGTCCCATGTCCTTCTTCACGTGCGGGTGCTTTGCCGGATTCACCAGGATCACGCCGTACTGGTTGAACAGGCGCTGGTCGCCCTCCACAGAGATCACCAACTCGCCGCGGTTCTTGAACGACAGCCAGGTGCCGCGGTCGGTGAGCGCGTAGGCGTTCATGCCGGACGCCGTATTCAGGGTCGGCCCCATACCTGAACCGGTATCGCGGTACCAGGGCCCCTTGTCCTTGGCGATATCGATGCCCGCCAGCTTCCATAACTCGAGCTCCGCGAAATGCGTGCCACTCTTGTCACCGCGCGAGGCAAAAACTGCCTGTGCCGCCTTTATTTTCTGCAGGGCGGCGACGATGTCCTTGCCGCCGGCGACCTTGGCCGGATCCGACTTCGGGCCGACCAGCACGAAATCGTTGTACATCACCTCGAAACGCCGCACGCCGTAGCCTTCGGCGACGAATTTCTCCTCCAGCTGCCTGGCGTGCACGAACACCACGTCCGCGTCGCCGCGCCTGCCCATGTCGAGCGCCTGGCCGGTGCCCAGCGCCACCACGCGCACCTGGATGCCGGTCTTGCGCTCGAAGATCGGCAGCAGGTGCTTGAACAGTCCCGACTGCTCGGTCGAGGTGGTGGAGGCGACGGTGATAAAGCGCGTCTGCGCCTGCGCCGTCGCACAGAGCACCGACGCGAGCAGCACTCTCAGGATCATGCCCATGGAAGTTCTCCTTTGACGAAGGCAGCGGCCTCGGGCGAGGCCGGCTGCGGAAAGAACCGGCCGATCGGCGCGCGCTCCGCGACGCGCCCCTGATGCAGGAAGATCACCTCGTCGCCCAGGCGACGCGCCTGGCCGAGGCTGTGGGTGGACATGACGATCTTGGTGCCCGCCGCGTCGAAGGCCTTGATGATGGTCTCGATCTCGCGCGTCGCGCCCGGGTCGAGGTTGGCGGTGGGCTCGTCCAGGAACAGGACCTCCGGTTGCAGTGCCCAGGCGCGCGCCAGCGCGAGGCGCTGCTGCTCTCCACCCGAGAGCACGCGCGCGGGGCATCGCGCGACGTTTCGCAGTCCGACCTCTTCGAGCGCCTCGGTCGCCAGGCGCTCGCGCTCGGCCGCCGGCACTCCGGCGACCTGCAGCGCATAGGCGACGTTCGCGTACGCCGAGCGGCGCAGCATCACCGGCCGCTGGAACACCATCGCCTGGCGCCGCCGCGCCTCTTCCCCGCTCCAAGCGATGCGTCCCGAAGTCGGCGCGATCAACCCGTGCATCAGGCGCATCAGCACGCTCTTGCCTGCGCCGTTGGCGCCAAGAATGATGGTGCTGGGCCCGGCCTCGAGCGCGAGGCTCACGCGCTCGATGATGGCGCGGCCGCCGGCGCTAAACGAGACCTCTTCCAAGCGTAACGGCAGGATGGCGTTCATCCGACCCCCCGCTGCGCGGCTTCCTTGATCATGTGCGCGGCGGCGTTGAGCGCCAGTACGATGGCAATGAGCACGATGCCCAGCCCGAGCGCGAGCGGCAGGTCCCCCTTGGAGGTCTCCAGCGCGATGGTGGTGGTCATCACGCGCGTGACGCCGTCGATGTTGCCGCCCACGATCATCACCGCGCCCACTTCCGCGCTGGCGCGCCCCAGCCCGGCAAGCACTGCGGTCAGCAGCGAGAAGCGGATGTCCCACAGCACCGTGAGCGCGCCGCCCCATGCGTCCACGCCGAGGGAGCGCAACTGCTCCTCGTATTCGCGCCACGCGTCCTCGACCGATTGCCGGGCAAGCGCGGCGATGATGGGCAGCACCAGCACGGTCTGTGCGATGACCATCGCCTGCGGCGTGAACAGCATCCCCAGCTCGCCGAGCGGCCCGGCGCGCGACAGCAGCAGGTAGATGAGGAGGCCCACCACCACCGGCGGCAGCCCCATCAGCGCGTTCAGCACCACGATCACCGCCTGCCGCCCGGGAAAGCGCCCCACCGCGATGGCGGCGCCGAGCGGCAGCCCCAGCAACGTGGCCAGCGCGACCGCCGACAGGCTCACCGCGAGGCTCAGCCCGACGATCTCCCACAGGCGCAGGTCGAGCGTCGCCACCAACCGCAGGCCGGAGAAAATTGCGTCAAGCATGCTGCTTATGCATGGCTTTGCATACCCAATCGTAGTGTCTGACTTTACATGGACCCTCCCCTGCTCTTAAATAGGCATGCTCATGCATACCACCTTCACCGTCGACTTCGACCACGCTTGGCTGGCGGGCCGCGACTTCCCGCGCGAACGCGGGCGCGTGCTGCTGCGCCTGCTCACGGAACTGGCGCAGTCGGGGTCACTGCTCGAAGCCGCGCGCCGGGCGGGCGTGTCCTACCGCTCCGCCTGGGGCGCGCTGGGAGATGGCGCGAGGCTGTTCGGCGCGCCGCTGGTGGACATGCAGCGCGGCCGCCGCGCGAGCCTCAGTCCCCTGGGCCGCAAGGTGCTCGCCGCCGACGAGCGCGTGCGCGAAGGGCTCGGCGAGCACTTCGAGCGCCTGCGCGCGGAGATCCCCGCCATGCTCGCCGACGCGCTGCCCGGAACACGGCCGCGCCTGACGCTGCACGCGAGCCACGACCTGGCGCTCGCCGAACTGGGAGCGCTGTGCAAGCGCACGCTGGACCTGGAAGTCGTGATCCGCGGCGCGGACGACGGCCTGGCCGCACTGGCGCGCGGGGAATGCGACGTGGCGGGATTCCACGTCGCCGATGCGCTGCCGCGCGCCGCGGCGGCCGCGGCGGCGCTCGGCCGCTGGCTCGATCCGCGCAAGCACACGCTGATCCATTTCGTCACGCGCGAGCAGGGCCTCATCGCCCGGCCCGGCTCCCGCATCCGCGGCGTGCACGACCTGGCGCGCCCGGGAGTGCGCTTCATCCATCGCCAGTCGCGCTCGGCCGACGGCGAGGAACCGTCGGTCGCCGAGGCGGTCGCCGCAGGCCGCGCCGACGCCGGCTTCGGCCTGCGCGCCGATGCCACGCGCCACAAGCTCGCATTCACGCCGCTCGCCATCGAGCGCTACTTCTTCGCCTGCGCCAAGGCCGCGCTGCGCGGGGCGGCGATGAAGGCGCTGCTCGACGTGCTGAAGAGCCCCGCCTTCGTGGCCTGCGTGTCGCGCCTTCCCGGTTACGATGCGTCGCAGACCGGGCGTCGCGAAGCGCTCGACGCCGCCCTCACCTGGGTGGGGCGGGCTTGACAGGCGCCGCGGTGCCCGCGCATAGTCGGTACTGCGGGGATCTGCAGACTCCCCTCCGAAGACGCCCTCGCGTCCAAGTTCTGCTTTCTCTCAAGGAGAGAGCCATGGACGCGAGCATCACCCCCGCCGCATTGCAGCAGTCCCTTCGTTCCACCCAGCCTCCGCTGGTCATCGACGTGCGGAAGAAACCCGCTTTCCTCGGCGCACCCGACATGATCCGCGGCGCCCTGCGGCGCGACCCGCTGCGGGTCGCTGACTGGGGCGCCACCCTGCCACCCGCCGCTGGCGTGGTGGTCTATTGCGTCCACGGCCATGAAGTGAGCCAAGCTGTGGCACAGGCGCTGCGCGGCGCTGGAAGCAACGCGACCTATCTCGAGGGCGGGATCGAGCACTGGGACGGGGAGCGCGAGAGGAAGCCCGCGGGTGCCTCGACCCGCTGGGTGACGCGCGAGCGCCCGAAAATCGACCGCATCGCCTGCCCCTGGCTGGTCAAGCGCTTCGTGGATCCGGAAGCGGAGTTCCTCTACGTACCGGCCGCCGACGTGCGCCGCATCGCCGCCGAGCGCGACGCGGAGCCCTACGACATCCCCGATGTGAAGTTCTCGCACGAGGGCGAGCGCTGCAGCTTCGACGCCTTCCTGCAGGCCTACCGACTCAGCGATCCGGCTCTCGATGAACTGGCGATCATCGTGCGCGGCGCGGATACCGGCCGCCTGGAGCTCGCGCCGCAGTGCGCCGGGCTGGCCGCACTTTCGCTCGGCCTGTCACGTACCTACCGCGACGACCACGAGATGCTCGAGCACGGCATGGTGATGTACGACGCGCTCTACGCGTGGTGCAAGGAAGGCAAGGACGAGGTGCATACGTGGAACCCCGCGGCGTATCGCTAGGCGAGGCCTTCCGCTTCTGGCTGAAGCTCGGCTTCATCAGCTTCGGCGGGCCGGCGGGGCAGATCGCGATCATGCACCAGGAGCTGGTGGAGCGCCGGCGCTGGATCTCGGAGAAGCGCTTCCTGCACGCGCTCAACTACTGCATGCTGCTGCCCGGCCCGGAAGCGACGCAGCTCGCCACCTACATCGGCTGGATGATGCACCGCACCTGGGGCGGGATCGTCGCGGGCGGCCTGTTCGTCCTGCCCTCGGTGTTCATCCTCATCGCGCTCTCCTGGCTGTACATGGCCTACGGCGAAGTGGCGGCGGTGGCGGGCCTGCTCTACGGCATCAAGCCGGCAGTGGTGGCGATCGTGCTGGCCGCGGCCTGGCGCATCGGCTCGCGCGCCCTCAAGCACCCGGCGCTGTGGCTGATCAGCGTGGCGGCATTCTGCGCCATCGGCTTTTTCTCGGTGCCGTTTCCGTACGTGGTGATCGCGGCGGCGCTCACGGGCGCGCTCGGCGGGCGCCTCGCGCCGCGCGTCTTCTCGGCGGACGGTGGGCACGGCGCCGGCGCAAAGCACTACGGCCCGGCGATCATCGACGACGCCACGCCGACCCCGGAGCACGCACGCTACCGCCCGCGCCGGCTGCTTGCGGTGGTCACCATCGGCATCGGACTGTGGGCAGCCGCACTCGGCGCGCTCGCGCTCGCTTTCGGCTGGGAAAGCACGCTCGCGCAGATGGGCTGGTTCTTCACCAAGGCGGCGCTGCTCACTTTCGGCGGCGCCTACGCGGTGCTGCCCTACGTCTACCAGGCCGCGGTGGAAAACCACCAATGGCTGACGGCGGTGCAGATGATCGATGGCCTCGCGCTGGGTGAGACCACGCCCGGGCCGCTGATCATGGTGGTGGCCTTCGTCGGCTTCGTCGGCGGCTGGTCGCAGGCGCTGTTCGGTACCGAGCAGCTGTTCGTGGCCGGGGCCGCCGCCGCCGTCGTGGCGACCTTCTTCACTTTCCTGCCTTCGTTCCTGTTCATTTTCGCCGGCGCCCCGCTGGTCGAGGCGACGCACGGCGACCTGAAGTTCACGGCGCCGCTCACCGGCATCACCGCCGCCGTGGTGGGCGTGGTCGTCAGCCTGGCCGTGTTTTTCGCGCAGCACGTGTTCTATGCCGCCGGCGCCGTCGACTGGATCTCGATCGTCCTCGCCGCGGCGGCGCTCGCCGCGCTGATGCGCTTCAAGCTGGGCCTGATCCCCGTGATCCTCGGCTGCGCCGCGGCCGGGCTGTGCTATAGATTGCTCCTCGCCTGAGGAGGAGCGCCATGGCCGCCTACGTCGTCGCCGAAGTCGAAGTCACCGATCCCGCCGTCTACGAGGAATACCGCAAGCTGGTCCCCGCGACGATCGCCAAGTACGGCGGCAAGTTTCTGGTGCGCGGCGGTGCGGTGGAAACCAAGGAAGGCTCCTGGCAGCCCAAGCGCCTGGTGGTGCTGGAATTCGCCTCGATGGACCAGGCGAGGAAGTGGTACCACTCGCCCGAATACGCGCCGGCGCTTGCGATCCGCACGAAGGCGGCGCGCTCGAAAGTGCTGTTGGTGGAGGGCGCCGCGTAGGGTGGGCCGGCGGCCCGCCGTACGGTAGCTACTCCGCCGCGCGCCGGATCACGGCGCAGGCGATGCGTGCGCCGGCATTGCCGGTGGGCTGCGTGCGGTAGTCGTCCGGCTGGGCGTGCACGATCAGCCCGCGCCCCACCACGCTGGACGGGCCCGCCGCCACCGTGATCACGTCGAGCTCCACGGTGATCTCGGCGCGGCCGCCGGCGTCGGCTTTGAGTGCCGGCAGGTCTCCCGCGTGGCGTTCGGAGGTGCTGAAATGCGCGTGCGGCTTGCCGTACGGATTGAAGTGCCCCTTGGTGCTCATGCCGTCACCCGAGCCGCAGTCGCCCACCTCGTGCACGTGGAATCCATGCTCCATACCGGGATTGAGGCCGCTGACCATGGCATGCACGCGCACTTTGTCCCCGACCTGGATGAAGGTTGCCGTTCCGCTGGCGGCGTTGCCCTTGGTGGGGCGCAGTTCCGCCACCGCCGTGGGTCCCGCCCCGCGGAACATGTGGCAGCCCGCGAGCAGCGTGGCGACCGCCAGCACGATCAGGGTCTTGTTCATCGCGGTTCTTTCCGTCCTACTTCTTCTTCGTGGACTTGGCGGCCGGGGCGGCCGGGGCGGGCTTGGTGTCCATCGCGATGCCCCTGTTTTTCTTGTAATTGGCAACCGCGCGGTCCTGGGCCTTGCCGTTCAGTTCCGCTTCCTTCGCTTTGGCGGCGGCATCCTTCTCCGCCTCAGCCGCCTTCTGCGCGTCGCCCTTGGGCGGCGGCGGCGGCAGCTTGGCGTGCGATGCCGCAATGGCGCCGATCATCAGGCCCCCGGCGAGGGCAAGCAGGATCTTTTTCATTGTCTCTCCTTCATGTGCGGTGCGCCGGCGGGAACTGCGCCGCCCGAGGATGCTCTCGCGCCACCCTTGACCTCGTTGTACCAGTACTCGTGGTGCGCCTTCGCCCACACCTCGTCCACGTAGCCCGAGCGCATCGCCTGGTACGCACCGTCCACGCCTACGGTGCCCAGGTAGATGTGGCCGAAAGCAGCTGCGATCACCAGCAGCGCGGCGATCATGTGGATGATGCTCGCCTGCTGCATGGTCGAGCGCACCTGGTCGAAGTTCGGGAACAGCAGCACCGCGCCCGAGCCCACCAGCGCCAGGCTCAGCACCACCACGCCGCCCCAGAACCAGACCTTCTCGCCGCCATTGAAACGGCCGGAGGGAATGTGCTTGCCGGCGAAGAACCCGGGCGCCTTGGCGAACCAGCTGAAGTCGTAGGCCCTGAGCAGGTTGTCCTTCACGAACATGAGGATGAACACCACCAGGCTCACCGCGAACAGCGGCGCGACGAAGTTGTGCAGGTTCTTGGCGAGCGAACTGAGCCAGGAGAACAGGGTGTAGCCGATCACCGGCAGCAGCACGAATTTGCCGAACAGGATGATGAGCCCCGTGATGCCCAGCACCACGAAGCTGATGCCCATCACCCAGTGCGCCCAGCGCTCGGCGAGCGTGAAGCGCTCGATGAGCCGTCCGGTGGGCTTGTCGTGCAGCTTGACCGGTCCCTTGCCGAAATAGATCGCCGCGATCACCACAACCGCCAGCACCACCAGCCAGCCGCCGTAGAACGTCACCGGGCCGTTGCGGATCTGGCGCCAGGTCTCGCCGGCGGACTGCACCAGCACGCCTGTCTCGCGGCCCTTGACGGTCGTGACGTGCGCCTGACCTTCCTTGCGCACGTCGCGCCAGACCGGGGCATTGTTGCCCGGCTGGTCGATGCTGCGCTGCGGCTGCTGCTGCGCGTCGCTTTGCGCGTGCGCGAATCCGGCCGCCGCGAACATCACCAGTGCCAAGCAAAGCTTGAACAGCTTGGACATTCTGTCCTCCTGGTTGTGGCGCCCTATCCTACTGGTAGATGCGCTTGTGCTCGTGCTGCGCGAGCTGCCGGTTCTTGATCTGCGCTTCCCAGCTCGCGCGGTCGCCTTTCGTCCAGTTGCCGCCGCGCTGCTCGGGCGCGAGTGGCGCGTTGTCCCAGGCGCGCGTATCCGGCTTGCCCTGGTACTTGCCCTGCTTGTAGACCACCACCTGCTCCGACTCGCCGCAACCTGCGAGTCCCAGGGCCACCAGCACTCCAAATGCCAGCACCGCGCGCTTCATGACTTGGCTCCCGCCGGCGGTTGCGCGCCCGGCTTGCCCGGGCCGTAGGCCGTGCCCCAGCCCCAGACCTCGGAGCCCTTGCCGCGGCGTAGCACCCGCTCGCGGTAGATGTCCGCGATCACGTCGCCATCGCCGCCCAGCAGCGCCTTGGTCGAGCACATCTCGGCGCAGGCCGGGAGCTTGCCCTCGGACAAGCGGTTTCTGCCGTACTTCTTGAACTCGGCCTCCGATCTGTCGGCCTCCGGGCCGCCCGCGCAGAACGTGCACTTGTCCATCTTGCCGCGCAGGCCGAAGGCGCCCGCCTGCGGGAACTGCGGTGCGCCGAACGGGCAGGCGTAAAAGCAGTAGCCGCAGCCGATGCACAGGTCCTTGTCGTGCAGCACCACGCCGTCGTCCGTCCGGTAGAAGCAGTCCACCGGGCACACCGCCATGCAGGGCGCGTCCGAGCAGTGCATGCAGGCGACCGAAATCGACTTCTCCGCGCCGATGACGCCGTCATTGATCGTCACCACGCGGCGCCGGTTCACGCCCCAGGGCACCTCGTTCTCGTTCTTGCAGGCGGTGACGCAGCCGTTGCACTCGATGCAGCGCTCGGCGTCGCACAGGAACTTCATTCTGGCCATGGCGTTCTCCTTATGCCTTCGCGACCTGACAGAGCGTCGTCTTGGTTTCCTGCATCATGGTCACGCGGTCGTAGCCGTAGGTGGTGGCGGTGTTGACCGCCTCGCCGCGCACGATCGGCGCCGCACCTTCCGGGTAGTAGGGCAGCATGTCCTCGCCCTGCCACCAGCCCGAGAAATGGAACGGGATGAAGCAGGTATCCGCGCCCACGCGCTCGGTGACCTGCGCCTTCACCTTGAGCTTCGCGCCCGAGGGCGAGCTCACCCACACGTACTCGCCGTTGCGGATGCCGCGGTCGGCGGCCGCCTTGGGGTTGATCTCGACGAAGTTGTCCTGCTGCAGCTCGGCGAGCCAGGGGTTGGAGCGCGTCTCCTCGCCGCCGCCCTCGTATTCCACCAGGCGGCCGCTGGTCAGGATCAGCGGGTATTTCTCGTGCATCTTGTCGGCGACCGCCTTCTGCTGCACCGATTTGAACATCGTCGGCAGGCGCCATAGGACCTTGACGTCGTCATGGGTCGGATACTTCTCCACCAGATCCGGGCGCGGGCTGTACAGCGGCTCGCGGTGCTGCGGGATGCCGTCCGGGAAGTTCCACACGATGGCGCGCGCCTTGGCGTTGCCGAACGGGTGGTTGCCGTGCTTCATGGCGACGCGCTGGATGCCGCCCGAGAGGTCGTTGGCCCAGGTCTTGCCCTCGGCTTCCTTCTTCTCCTCCTCGGTCAGATCGTCCCACCACCCAAGCTTCTTCAGCAGCACGTGGTCGAACTGCGGATGACCGGTGGTGATTTCGGCGCCCTTCGGGTGTACGCCGTCCTCGGCCAGCAGGTTGACGCCGTCCTTCTCTACACCGAACAGGGCGCGGAAATTGCCGCCGCCGTCCATCATGTGCTTGGAAGTGTCGTACAGGTTCGGTGAGCCCGGGTGCTTGAGCGCCGCCGTGCCGTAGCAGGGCCACGGCAGGCCGTAGTAGTCGCCGGTGAGGTCGTAGCCGGTCTTCGCGTCCTTGCCGCCCCTGGCGCGCAGCGTCTTGACGTCGAACACGTGCATGTTGCGCATGTGGGCCTGCAAGCGCTCGGGCGACTGGCCGGTGTAGCCGATGGTCCACGCGCCGCGGTTGATCTCGCGCAGCGTGTCCTCCATCGAGGGCTCCTCGCCGCCCTTGCCCTTCACCAGCCGGATGTTCTGCTTGCCGTCCTTCTTGCCGACGAGCTGGTCGGCGAAGCCCAGCTTCTGCGCCAGCTGGTACATCACCATCTGGTCGGTGCGCGACTCGAACAGCGGGTCGATCACCTTTTCGCGCCACTGCAGCGAACGGTTCGACGCGGTAACCGAGCCTTCGGTCTCCAGCTGCGTGGCGATCGGCAGCAGGTAGGCGCCGTCTTTGCGCACCTTGGCGAACATCGCCGCCGAGGCCGACGGATACGGATCCAGCACCACCATCAGGTCGAGCTTCTTCATCGCCTCGAGCATCTCGAGGCCGCGCGACTGGCTGTTGGGCGCATGGCCCCAGTAGAAGATGGCGCGCAGGTTCGGGCCCTGGTCGATGGCCTCGTTCGTCTCGGTCACGCCGTCGATCCAGCGCGACACGGTCATGCCGGGCTTCGCCTGCATGCCGGGCGCATAGCGGTCGGCGATCCACTTCGGATCCACGTTCCACACGCGCGACCAGTGCGCCCAGGATCCGGGCACCGCGACCGGGTAGTAGCCGGGGAGCGTATCCGGGTTGGGGCCGATATCGGTCGCGCCCTGCACGTTGTCATGTCCGCGGTAGATGTTGCAGCCGCCGCCCGAGCGCCCGACGTTGCCGAGTGCGAGCATCAGGATGTTCGACGCGCGCACTATGGCGTTGGCGTTGGTGTGCTGCGTTTGTCCCATCGCCCAGATGATGAAACCCGGGCGATTCTCTGCGAGCGTCTTGGCGACGTTGAATACTTCTGCCTCGGAAACGCCGGTGACCTCGGTCACCTTGTCCGGCGTCCACTTGGCCAGCACTTCCTTCTTCACCTCGTCCATGCCGTACACGCGGGCGCGGATGTACTCCTTATCTTCCCAGCCGTTCTTGAACACGTGATGCAGAATGCCGAAGAGGAACGCGACGTCCGAGCCTGAGCGGGTGCGCACGTAGGTGTCGGCCTTCGCCGCGGTGCGCGTGTAGCGCGGGTCGGCGACGATCACCTTGCAGCCATTCTCCTTCGCGTGCAGGGTGTGCAGCATCGATACGGGGTGCGCCTCGGCGGCGTTCGAGCCGAGGAACAACAGGCTCTTCGAATTCTGCTCGTCGTTGTACGAGTTGGTCATCGCGCCGTAACCCCAGGTCTGGGCCACGCCGGCGACGGTGGTCGAATGGCAGATGCGCGCCTGGTGGTCGCAGTTGTTGCTGCCCCACAGCGACACCCACTTGCGCAGGAGGTAAGACTGCTCGTTGTTGTGCTTGGAGGAGCCGACCACGAACAGCGCGTCCGGGCCGCCCTTTTCCTTGTCGTTGCGGATCTCGAGCAGCTTTTTCGAAATCTCGTCGTAAGCCTGGTCCCACGAAATCTTCTTCCACTTGCCGCCCTCGAGCTTCACCGGGCTCTTGAGGCGGTGCGAGTCGTGCGTGATGCCGTGCTCGCGGATCGAGGCGCCCTTGGCGCAGTGCGCGCCCAGGTTGAGCGGCGAGTCGAACACCGGCTCCTGGCGCACCCAGACGCCGTTCTCGACGACGGCGTCGATGGCGCAGCCCACCGAGCAGTGCGTGCAGACCGTGCGCTTCACCTCGGTCTTGCCGGCGGGCGCATCCTTCGCCTGCGCCTCGCCGATCATGTTGAACGGCAACTGCGAGGCGACGGCGCCGGCGCCGAGCGAGACGCCCGAGCGGCGCAGGAAAGCGCGGCGGTCCATCGTTTTGGCCAACACGCCGTGCAGCCCGCGCGCAAGGCGCGACTGGGGCATGGCAGCGGAGGCGGATTTTCTGGTCAGCAGCATGGCGGCCCCCTCAGACCTTGGTGGTGCGGTAGTAGTTGCGGATGTGCGCGGACTCGGCGTAGCCGGCGCCCGTGCGCTTGGATTTGTCGGGCGCCGCCGCGGTGGGCGCCTTCTGCGCCACGACCGCCGCCGCAGTGGCCGCGCCGCCTGCCGTCACTGCCAAGAGAAAATTCCTGCGGGACTTTCTGGACACTGCTTCGGACATGACCGCCTCCTTATCCTTGGCCGTCTGGCGTAGGAATTCTTTTAAATGCTTCTCAACACCTGTTCGCGCAAGCAATTCCCGATGCACGAAACCTGTGCGAACTTACCCCTAAAGCTCCTATGAATCAATGCGCATAGCCGAGAAAAATAGGAACGCCTCGCACCCCGCGCCCGGCGTGAAGGCCTTTAATGAGAATGCCTATTAGCTGAGCAACTCAGTCGATGTCAAAGGCCTTGCGCTCGACGTCCAGAAGCACCTGCAGCAATTTCGCCGGATAACGATAAAATTTTGCGTTCTCGCAAGCGCTTACCGCAGTGCAAAAACGCGAACCGCCGGTGACCAGGTACTCAAGAAAGAACTGCCGCTGCGCGTCTTGTGTTGCCTTGCGTCCGACAATGAGCCAGCGCATCGTCTCGCAGAGCGCCGACACGTGGTCCTCGGGTTCCACTGCTTCCTCGCGCCTGGCGAGGCCCCAGTCAGCGAGCTGGCCGCGCAGCCGTGCGAGCGGGCTGTCGCTTTCCGAACGCACCAGGTAGGCCGACAGGTAGGGCGTCACCTCCGCCTTGCCCACCCCGACGAACAGCTGCAGGTGCTCCTCCTCGAGCCGCGCGGGAAACGCGCTGCCGCAGGCTTCGGCCAGCTCGGCCCACGCCGCCCTGAGCGCCTCGCCTTCGGCGGTGAGCGGCTCGCCGTCCTCCGGCGGGGGCGCGGCGAGGCGCAGCTCACTGATCAGGTTGGCGTCCGGCGGCGCGTAGAACAGGCGTGCGAGCAAGCCGTAGAGGTTGGCGCGCGCCTGGTCCTCGGGGGACACCGGCGGCACGAATTGCATCGCGATCGCGTCGCTCATTTGCGGTAGTCGTGGATGCTGGACTCGTCCTTGGCGCTCATCATGTCCACCACGCGGCAGTCGGCGCACATCTGCAGGCGCTGCAGCGCCCCGCCGCCGGCGAACATCGAGTGGCCGCCGACTTTGACGAGCATCGAGTCGATCATCGCTTTGGTGCTGAAGGGGGTGCCGCAACGCACGCACTTGAAGGGCTCCGCTTCGTTCAGCGTCACCGGGTTCTTCGCCTGCGCGCCGAGCAGCAGCCGCGGCACCAGCCGGATCGCATCTTCCGGGCAGGTGTCGGTGCAAAGGCCGCATTGCACGCAGTTGCGCTCGATGAAGCGCAGCCGCGGAGTGTCCGGGGCGTCGAGCAGCGCCGCTTCCGGGCAGGCGCCGATGCAGGCCTTGCACAGGGTGCAGGTGTCCTTGTTGACCACAAGTGCGCCGAACGGTGCGCCGCCGGGCAGCGCGATCTCCTCCGGCGCCTGTAGCGCGTGCTTGGCCAGGTGGTCGAAGATGAAATCGAGCGAGGTGCGCTTCTCGGCCGAGAGGTTGTAAGTCGCGGGCCGCGCCGGCGCCGCGGCCGGCGTCATGCGCCAAAGCTGCGCCTCGAGCGCGTCCTCGCCGACCAGCGCGAAATGTTCTCCCGGATAGCCGAGCCCTTGCAGGATCGCCCCGGCATAGCCCATCTGGCGTTGCAGCGCCGCGCTGTAGGTGTCCGCGGTCTTGCCGGTCGTCACGATGCGCACCTGGCTCGCGCCGTAGGCGATCGCGCCGAGCATCAGGTCGATGCCGATCGAGGCGACGTGGAAGCACTCGACCGGGACCACGCGCGCCGGCAGCCCCTTGCCGCGCCGGCCGAGTTCGAGTACCGCCCTGCGCCCTTCGCCCGCATCGTGGAACAGGAGGCAGGCGTCCTTGCCACCGGCGTCGCGATAGGTAGTGAGCAGCGCCTTGAGGCGCGCGCCGAGGTCCGGAACGCGCGGGGTGGCATAGGTCATGGCGCCCGACGGGCACACCGTCGCGCAGCCGCCGCAGCCGGCGCAGAGGTGCGGCTCCACTTTCACCTTGTCGCCATCCGCCGTGATCGCGCCGCTGGAGCAGACCTCCAGGCACAGGTCGCAGCCCTTGCGCGCGGAACGGCTGTGCGCGCAGATGCGCGCCTCGTAGTTGAAGAAGCGCGGCTTCTCGAATTCGCCGACCAGCGCCGTCAGCGCCTGCGCGGCGAGCGCCTGCTCGAGCGGATCGCCGCCCGGCGCGGCGTAACCCTGCGGCAGCTCGGACAGGCGGATGAGCGGCTGGCGCGACAGATCGAGCACCAGGTCGAAGATTTCCTTGCGCGGCGCGCTCGCGCGCGCAAAATCGATGGCGCCGATCGCGCCGCAGGCCTTGACGCACGCGCGGTGCGCCTTGCATTTCTCCATGTCGATCTGGTAGCTGTAGTCGATCGCCTGCTCGGGGCAGGCGCGGATGCAGGCGTTGCAGCGCGTGCAGGTCTCCAGGTCGATCGGGTTTTCCTGCGTCCACTCGACTTCGAAGGCGCCCAGCCAGCCGGCCAGCCGGTCCACCTTGCCGGACCACACCGGGTACTTGCGCTCGAGCGGGAGTTCGCCGCCGCGCGCCTCGGTGACCAGCACGTTCACTTCCAGCGTCGCGCACAGGCGCTCCGCCCAATCGAGCGCCGGCGCCGCCGGGCCGATGATCAGCAGCTGTCCGCCGGACTTGAAGCTCACCGCCGGCACCGGTTCGGGATCGGGCAGCGCCGCCATGGCGATCAGCGCGGCGATCTTGGGCAGCGCCTGCCTGCCCTCCCCGGACCAGCCGGCCTGCTCGCGCAGGTTGACGAACTTGAGCGCGGGACGCGCGCCGGCGGCCTCGGCGATCTCGCTGAACAGGGGCGCTTCCTGCGTGCAAGCGACGATCACCTCCGCGTCGCCGAGCGCCGCCTGGAACGCAGCCGCGTCCTTGCGGCACAGCTCGCTGTGCACCTGGATCGGCTCACCCGCTTTGAGCGCCGCGGCGAGCGCGCGGCCGTCGATGGCGACGGTCTTGTTGCAGCTGCAGACCTTAAGCGTCTTGCCTTGCAGGCCCATCGTCTTCCTTTGGTTTTTCATCGGCGGCTACCTGCTGCGCCTCGTCTTTCTTTTTCTGCTCTTCCTCTTCCCGGAACAGCACGGTGCGCGCCTGGTTCAGCGTCTTCAGCAGCTCCTCGGAAATCGGGTCGCCGCCCGTCCAGTCGCCCGAGTACGCCTCGTATGGGTCAGGCACATTGAAGTGCGGGTCCGCAAAGAGCTTTTTCAGCGCCACGCGGCGCAAGGCATCTCCGACTTTCGGGTGCATGAACGGCGCGAAGTCCGACTCCGGGGTGAGTTTTTCAACCGGCGGCAGGACTGGCTGCGGCGCCTCCTCCTTCTTTTCGTCAGGCAGCGGTTCCTGGCGCGCCTGCTCCTGCTTCAGCCGCGACCAGCGCGAGAGAAAGGCTTCCTTGTCCTCGGCGGCCATCAGCCGACGCGGTCCTTGGGATGCACGAAGGAACGCGGCTTGATGCGCTTCCTCGGCTCGGGCCGGTAGTTCTGCTCCACGTATTCGCCCACCCAAGCGTACACTTCGACCGGCATGGCGACGCCGTCCACGCTGTGCCCGCCGTCGAGCCAGCGCGCGCCCTCGTTGTAGCTCGCGGTCACGTCGAGCGGCACGCCCTGGTCGCCGTCCAGCCGCCAGAGTACGAACACGCGCGCCCCGGGCACCGACACGTTCAGGTAATAGCCCTCCGCCTCGTCGCGATGCAGCACCAGCGCGAAGCCCGGGTACAGCCATTGCTGCGTGCCCGCCTCGTCAACCAGCAACCTCGGCTCGCCTTTCGGCTCGATGCTCGGGATCACGCTGCGGGGCTCCCAGGCCTCGCTCTGCCAGCGGTTGTTCAGCTGGCGGCGCTGCATCACCACGGCCACCGAAAACCTCGGTTTTTCCATCCGAGGAACTATAGCTCATATATGCTGTTTGCTATGATGGCAAGGCGAGAAACACCATGATGCAAAAGGTTTTTCCCATCCGCTCGGCAAAGGCGCCCGCTCCGGCATTCGACGGAAGGGCGCTCGTGGACATGCTCGGCCGCGGCCTGCGCGACCTGCGCATCTCGGTCACCGACCGCTGCAACTTCCGCTGCGTGTACTGCATGCCGCGCGAGGTGTTCGACCACGACTTCAAGTTCGTCGCGCACGACGAGGTCCTCACTTTCGAGGAGATCGCGCGCCTGGCGCGCGTCTTCGCCGGCCTGGGCGTGAAGAAAGTGCGCCTCACCGGCGGCGAGCCGCTGGTGCGGCGCGACCTGCACCGCCTGGTGGCGATGCTGGCGGAAATCCCGGGCCTCGATCTGACGCTCACCACCAACGGCTCGCTCCTGCCAAAGCAGGCGGTCGCCCTGGCCAACGCAGGCCTGAAGCGCGTCACGGTGAGCCTCGACTCGCTCGACGACGCAACGTTCCGCGCCCTCAACGATGCTGATTTCCCGGTGGCCCGCGTCCTCGAGGGCATCGAGGCGGCGGCGGCCGCGGGCATGGCGCCGATCAAGATCAACATGGTGGTGAAGCGCGGCGTGAACGACGCCCACGTGCTGGCGATGGCGGAGCGCTGGCGCGGCACCGGCCACATCCTGCGCTTCATCGAGTACATGGACGTCGGCAGCACCAACGGCTGGCGCATGGACGAGGTGGTACCGTCGGCCGAGATCGTGCAGGCGATCGGTTCGCGCTATCCACTTGAGTCCGCCGACCCCAACTACAGCGGCGAGGTCGCCGAGCGCTGGCGTTACCGCGACGGCGCGGGCGAGATCGGCGTCATCTCGTCGGTGACGCAGGCTTTCTGCAGCACCTGCAACCGCCTGCGCCTGTCGGCCGAAGGCTCGCTCTATACGTGCCTTTTCGCGCAGCAGGGCCACCCGCTCAAGCACCTGATGCGCCAGGGCGCTTCGGACGACGCGATCGTCAACGAGATTGCGGCCGTGTGGCGCGCGCGCGGCGACCGCTATTCCGAACTGCGCACCGCCGAGACCGCGAAGCAGCGCAAGATCGAGATGTCCTACATCGGTGGCTAAGCGCTACCGCCCGCAGCTGACAGACGCCGCCAAGCCGGCCACCTTCGAGGTCGAGGCGGTGAACGAGCGCGGCGAGATGGTGCCGACCGCGGTCGCCGGCGAGCACCCGCTCACGCTCTACCTCGACAAGCAGGAACTGGTCACGCTGATGACGCTCGGCCACGCGCCCGAGGCGCTGGCCATCGGCTACCTGCGCAACCAGCGCCTGGTCGGCGCGCTAAAGGACATCACCGCGGTGCAGGTGGACTGGGAGACCGATTCCTGCGCCGTCACTACGCGCAAGGGCGTCAAGGACCTGAAGAAGAAGCTCGGCAAGCGCACGGTCACTAGCGGCTGCGGCCAGGGCACGATGTTCGGCAGCCTGATGGACGAGATCGATGAGGTGAAGCTGCGCAAGGACGTCACGCTCGCCGACGAGCAACTGTTCACGCTCATCGACAAGGTGCGCAAGTACGAGACCATCTACAAGCAGGCCGGCGCAGTGCACGGCTGCGCGCTTGCCTCGCGCGAGGGCGAGATCCTGATGTTCGTCGAGGACGTCGGCCGCCACAACGCGGTGGACGCGATCGCCGGCTTCATGTGGCTGGAGGCCATCGACGGCTCGGACAAGGTGTTCTACACCACCGGGCGCCTCACTTCCGAGATGGTGATCAAGTGCGCGCAGATGCGCATCCCGTTCCTGGTGTCGCGCTCGGGGCTGACGCAGATGGGCTACCAGATCGCGCAGAAAACCGGCATCACCATGCTCGGCCGCGCGAGCGGCCGGCATTACCTCGCCTTCACCGGCCGGCAGCGGCTGCTGCGCAGCACGCCGCAGCCCACGGCATACGCCTAGGAGAACGACATGATCGAACTGTACTTCGCCCCCGGCGCCTGCTCCTTCGTGCCGCACGTCGGCCTCGAAGCGATCAAGGGCGCCACCGGCGAAGACTTCAAGCCCAACCTCGTCAAGCTGCACAAGGGGGAGAACAAGACCCCCGAATATCTCGCCATGAACCCCAACGGCCAGGTGCCGGTGCTGGTGGTGGACGGCAAGCCGCTCAACCAGATCGTCGCCATCTGCGACTACATCGACCGGCGCTGCCCGCAGGCCGGCCTGCTGCCCACCGACTCGTGGGCGCGCGCGCAGGCCATGTCGCAGCTCGCCTGGTTCAACAACACCGTGCACCCGACCTTCACGCGCTGGTTCCGCACCGGCTATTTCGCCGAGGGCGAAGCCGCGCAGGCCGAGGTGAAGAAGCTCGCCGCCGCGCAATTCCGCCAGCACCTGGAGCGCATCCAGGAGTGGAGCAAAGCGGCTGCGCCCTTCTGGTTCGGCGCCAGGCCTAGCTTCCACGATGCCTACGCGTTCACGCTGCTGCGCTGGGGCGGCTACAGCGGGGTCGACCCGGCCTCGCTGCCAGCCTACAAGTCGTACATCGAACGCGTGGTGCAGGCGCCGCCGGTGGCGGCGGCGCTCGAGCGCGAGCGCATCAAGCTGGACACCTACAAGAAAGCGGCCTAGGCGCGCGCCGGCTCGGCGGCGGCCGGCCTGGCCGCCGCGAGCGCGCCGCGCGAGGGGAAGAACAGGCTCACCGCGAGCATGCCCGCGGCGAGCGCCGCAAGCACCAGGAACACGTTGCCAAAACCGCCCTCGGTCCGGTGCAGCACCGCGATCATCGGCACTGCGACTGAGGCCACACCGAGCGACACCACGTAGCGCACCGCCAGCACGCGCGCGCGGTACTCGTCGGCGCAGTACCTGCCGACGATGGCGTCGTTCAGCGGGATCTGACCGAACACCGCGAGCATCATCAGCACCGCCGCCCCGAGCATCGCCCAACCCTGCAGGTTCGCCGCCAGAGCGAGCAGCGGGATCTGCGCCAGCGCCACGCCGATCATCAGGCGGCGCAACTCGAAGCGGTCGATCAGCGCGCCCATGGCGACCTGGGCAAAGGCGGCGACGGTGTACACCACCGCCACCAGCACGCCGATGCCGAAGTTGGTCTGCGTGAGCGCGCTCAGCCGCTCGTCGAACACCTTGGGCATGGACACCGTGGTGGAATTGAAGATGATGCCGCCGCAGGCGGTGGCCACCAGCAGCACGGCGAAGATGCGCGCCATGGTGCGGCTGTCGACGTGCAGGCCGATGGTCCTGGAGGTTTTCTTCACCCGGCCTGGGTCGTCCACCAGCAGCAGGAAGCCGGCGCCCGCGGCGATGCAGGCGAGTCCCGGCACGAAAAACGCGATGCGCCAGCCGGCGAGATCCACCAGCGCTCCCGTGAACAGCGCCGCCGCGGCCAGCCCGAGGTTGCCCCAAAGGCCGTTCCAGCCGAGCACGCGCCCGAGTTTCTCCGGGGCCGCCACCAGCATCGCGATGCCCACCGGGTGATAGATCGCGGCGAAGGCGCCGGTGAGCGTCAGCCCGGCCGCGAGATGCCAGGGCGACTGCGAGAACCCGGTGAGGAACAGCGCGATGCCGATGCCGAAATAGAAGATCACCATCACGCGATAGCGGCTCCAGTGGTCTGCGAGCCAGCCGGCGGGGATGGCGAAAGCGCCGAAGGCGATGAAGCCGCCCAGGGCGAGCGGCAGCAGCTCCGAGTACGGCCGGCCCCATTCGCGGCCGAGCGCCACCACCGCGGTCGGGAACACCAGCATCACCAGGTGGTCGAGCAGGTGCCCCAGGTTAAGGAACCGAACGAGCCACCGGTTCTGGGTCATACGGCCAGCTTACCTCGTAAAATCCGCGGCATGGATGGTGTTTCAGGAATCGTGCTCGCCGGGGGCCAGGGTCGGCGCATGGGCGGCGTGGACAAGGGCTTGCAGCTGCTGCGCGGCAAGCCGATGGTGGCCTGGGCGCTGGAGCGCCTGGCGCCGCAGGTGAGCGAGATCATCGTCAACGCCAACCAGAACCTGGAGGCGTACGCCCGCTTTGGCCACCGCGTCGCACCCGACGCGATCGGCGGCTTCGCCGGGCCACTGGCCGGGCTGCACGCGGGGCTGAGCGCCGCGAGCCATCCGCTCGCCGTCACGGTGCCCTGCGACTCCCCTTTCCTGCCGCTCGACCTGGTGGCGCGGCTGCGCCGGGCCCTCGGCAGCCACGAACTCGCGGTGGCGAAGACGGGGGACCAGCCGCACCCCGTGTTTTGCCTCGTGCGCCGCTCGGTGCTGGAACACCTGGCGCAGTTCCTGTCTTCGGGCGGCCGCAAGATCGACGCCTGGTACGCGACGCTGAAGGTGGTCGAGGTGCCCTTCGACGACGAAGCGGACGCCTTTCGCAACTTCAACACGCGCGAAGAGCTGAAGGACGCATGAGCCGCATCCTCCAGATCGTCAACGCCATCGAGGGCTACGACCCCGACGCGCTGCACGTGGACAAGGCGCGCGCCGCGATCCGCGCCTGCCTCGCGCCGGTGACAGAGTGCGAACGGCTGCCGGTGCGGGGGGCGCTCGGCCGCGTGCTCGCCGAGGACATCGTCCCCGCGATCGACGTGCCGGGCCACGACAACACCGCCATGGACGGCTACGCGGTGCGTTTCGCGGACCTCAAGCCGGGCGAAACCGTTCTCGAGGAAATCGGCGCCGCGCTCGCGGGAAAGGCGTTCAGCGGAGCGCTCGGCCCGGGCCAGTGCGTGCGCGTCACCACCGGAGCCGTGATGCCGGCCGGCGCCGATACCGTGGTGGTGCAGGAAGTGGCGCGCGTGACCGGCGGCAAGGTGAGCATCCCGGCGGGCCAGAAGGCGAAGCAGCATGTGCGCTACGCGGGCGAGGACCTGAAAAAGGGCGTGCCGGTGCTGCAGCCCGGCCGGCTGCTGCGTCCCGCCGAGCTCGGGCTCATCGCATCGCTCGGGATGGGCGAGGTCAGCGTGCGCCGCAGGCTGCGCGTCGCGTTCTTCTCCACGGGCGACGAGCTCGTTTCCATCGGCAACACGCTGAAGGAAGGCGAGGTCTACGACTCCAACCGCTACACCCTGCACGGCATGCTGCAGCGCCTCGGCGTAGAGATCCAGGACCTCGGCGTGGTGCGCGACGATCGCGCACTGCTCGAAGCCGCGTTGCGCAAGGCGGCGGCGAACGCCGACGCCATCATCACCACCGGCGGCGTCTCCGTGGGCGAAGCCGATTTCGTCAAGCCGATGATGGCGAAACTGGGCGAAGCCCTGTTCTGGAGGATCGCCATGCGCCCGGGGCGGCCGATGGCCTTCGGCAGGATCGGCAACGCGTTTCTCTTCGGCTTGCCGGGAAATCCGGTGGCCGTGATGGTCACTTTCTACCAGTTCGTGCGCGAGGCCCTGCTGCACTTGTCCGGGCGCTCGGGCGATTGCGCGCCGCCTATGCTCAAGGTGCCCGCCGCAATGCCGCTGCGCAAGGTTCCGGGGCGCACCGAGTACCAGCGCGGCGTCCTGTTCCGCGACGGCGGCGAGTGGAAAGTGAAGCCGACCGGCCAGCAAGGCTCAGGCGTGCTGCGCTCGATGTCGGAAGCCAACTGCTTCATCGTGCTCGAGCACGAGCGCGGCAAGGTGGCTGCAGGCGAGCCCGTGCAGGTGCAGATGTTCGAAGGGCTGGCGTGAACCCGATCCATCCCGCGCGGCGCCAATCCGATAAACTCGGAACCTTTCCTCGAACCGGTCCTAGCTTGCGCATCCTGCAGATTGCTTTGGCTTGTCTTACCGCATCGCTGCCCGCGGCGTTCGCCGCTGCGGCCGATGACGCATCGGGCCCGCGGACCGAATACGACTGCCTGATCGAGGCCCGGCAAAGCATCGCCGTGCGCTCGCCCGTGGAGGGCGTCATCGAATCGATCCGGGTGCAGCGCGGCGAGCTGGTGACCAAAGGAACCCTCGTCGCAACGTTGTCCTCCGGCCCGGAGCGCGCCGCGCTCGATCTGGCGCGCTCGCGCGCCACCATGGAGGGCGAGCTCAAGTCGGCGGAGGCGCGCGTCGAGCTCACGCGCAAGAAGTGGGAGCGCGCCGACGAGCTGCAGAAGAAGAACTTCATCTCCGCGAACGCGCGCGACGAGGCGGAAGCCGAGTACCGTCTGGCGACCGAACAGCTGCGCGCCGCCCGGGAGAACCGGCAGCTGGCGGAGCTCGACGTGAATCGCGCCAAGGAGGTGCTCGCGCAGCGCTCGCTCAAGAGCCCGGTGAACGGCGTGGTGGTGGAGGTCATGCTGCGGCCGGGCGAGCTGATGAGCTCGAACCAGAAGGATCCGATCATGAAGATCGTCGAGATCGATCCGCTGAACGTCGAGCTCGTGCTGCCGGTGAGCCAGTTCGGCAGGATCAAAGTCGGGCAGCTTGCCGAGGTGCTCCCCGAGGAGCCGGTGGGCGGCAGGCATCGTGCGCGGGTGGAGATCGTCGACTCGATGGTGGATGCGGGGAGCGGCACCTTCGGCGTGCGACTGCGACTTGCCAATCCCGGCTATCGGATCCCGGCGGGCGTCAAGTGCAGGGCACGTTTCTGAGCCGGATGCGGCGCTCTGCGCGCCGACTCTTCGCGCTGGGCTGCGCGGCACTGCTTGCCAGCGCCGCGTTGCCCTGCGTCGCGGCCAGTGCGCAGGTGTCGATCGAGGTGCCGCAGGGCAAGGCCAAGACGGTGCGCCTGCGCCACCTGCCGCGCGGCACGGTGCTCGGCGTGGCCATCAGCGCCTCGGGCAAGCTGCTGGTCGCGCTGGTGAGCGCGGCGCAGCTCAAGTCGCCCAAACCCGAGCCCCTGTTCCGCGGCGCGGTCGACCGCAGGATGTCCTTTCAGGTGGTGATACCGGAGGCCAGCGACTACTACCTGGTGCTCGACAACCGGCGCGGCACCGAGCCGGTGAAGGCGACGGCGACCATCCGCGCCGAAAAAGGCGCCGCCAGCCCGTCCGAGCCGCCGCCGCCGCCCAAGAAGGGCGGCAAGCTGAACGAGGCGCGCGCCGCCGCCGTGCCGCAGGCCTAGCCCGCTACTTCCTCGCCCGCGCGGCCTGCTTGCCCTTGGAGGATTTGTCGCCTTTCGGCGCCGGCTCGGGCGCGATCGGCGGCTCGGCGGGCTCCGCGGCCTGCTTGCCGCCCAGCCGCTCGACCATCGCCGCGAAATTGCGCATCGACTGCAAGTGCAGATAAAGGAGCTCCAGCTCGTCGGTCTTCGCGAGCTCCGCCAGCTTGTCTCCCGGCAGCGACTTGAGCTTGTCGCGGCTCACCGCCATGAAGCCCGTGAGCGCCAGCCGCTCGCCCGAGGGCAGGTTGGCCTGCGCGCGCATCGGCTCGAGCAGGGCGAGGTCCTTGAGCTTGTTGCAGAACGCCAGCGTGCGCCGGAACTCGATCTGGTACTGCTCCAGGAACTTGAGCACGTTCGAGACGTAGGCCGAGGGCTTCTTGTCCGCGCCGAACAGCGGCTGGCCCCGCGCCTCGCGGTTGAATCCGGGGAACGCCTCGTCGATGCACAGCGTGAAGGTCTTGCCGTCCTGGGAGCTCGAGAACACGAACGGATAGCGGCGCACGAACGCCGGAATGTACTTTGCCTGCCAGCCGCCTTGCGGCGCGAGGTAAAGGTTCTCGTTGCCGCGCATGCCGAGGATCACCGCCGGAATGAACGCTTCGGCCGTGCCGCTGAACACGACGGCATATTCGGCCGCCGCGTGCGGGAACTCTACCGCCATCAGCGGCACCGAATTCACGCCCTTGCTGAAGCCGTAGTCCGCGCCCACCTCCACGGACCAGTTGCCATGGCGCCCGCTGGTGACCGGAACCGCCGACTCGTAGATTAGCAATTGCGAAGCCATGCCCTCACCTTTCCGTTCCTTGATTGAATTGAAATTCGTCCCCTTGCAAACCATACCAGAGTTTCTCCGCCGCGCGCCCACGGAAGAAGGAAAAAGCTGACGCAGGGCATATACTACAGAGGGGGAAATTCCATTTGCGCCGCTGCGCGGCCGCTGCCGCGACGACCCGCCACATGGCACAACGACAAACCCCGGACGAACCTGCGTTGAAGTGGGTAGGCGCCGATCAGCCGCCGATGCGCCCGGACGTCGTCCAGGTCCAGGCGAAGCAGGACGTGATCGCGCTCCTGCTCGGCACGCGCGACGCCGCGGACGCCGGGCGGGCACGGCTGGAGCGCCGCATCGTGCTCGGGTCGGTGCTGGCCAAGCAGCTCGCCGCGGTGCTGGGGGAGGTCGTGCGCAATCACGAGGCGCAGACTGGAAGCGTCGATGCGATGCCCGCCGGGCGGCCCGGCGGGGCGTACAGCGACGCGGATGTTCCGCCAGGGGCGAAACCGCTCTTCGAGCGGGTGCGGGCGCTCGACGCCGCCTTCGGGTTCGAGAAGTCGTTCAAGCTGGTGCGCAAGAGCATGCGCGAGGATCGCCTCATCCTTGGCGTACCCAGCGCTCTGGCGACGCCGGAAGCGTTGCTCGGTGCGTGCCGCGACATCGGCATGCCGCCGCCGTACCTCGATGCGTTCGCGCGCGAGCTCGGCGGCGCCAACACGATCGGCTTCGGCTACGAGGGCGGCGGGCACGGCGGCGTATACAAGGTTTACCTCGAGTTCTGGGACAGGCTTCGGGAGCGCATATTGCGCGACCCCGCGAACCGGGAGCCGGCACTCCTGTTTCTGGGCTTCAAGTGGGAAGCCAGTGAGGGCGGCCGAGCCGCCCTTGCGCGCTACATTTGCCATCCCCTGCTATCGGTTCGTGGCATCCTCGCCCGCCTCGAAGCCCTTTACGCGGGACGCAGCGACAGCTCGTCGCTGGTCGCCGCGCGTGCGATCCTCGCCCTCGCCGCGCGAAGGATCGGCGGCGACGACTCGTTCGTCTACGTCGAGGCCGGGGAGGAAGGCAATCCGAGAAAGTCCTTCGACCTGAACTTCTACAAGGCGGGGCTGCGCGTTCGCGATCTGCTTCCCGCGCTCGCCGTGCTTTGCCGCGAATATTCGATCGCCGCGGCGGCGCTCGACCGTGTCGAGGCCGAGGCGGGCGGCCGCGCCTTCGGGCACCTGTCGGGCGGCATTGGCCGCGACGGGCAGGATTTCCTAACGGTGTACTACGAGCTCGAGGCGCTTTGAGCCGACCGAACGCGCAGGCGCTTTGCGAGACCTTCGCTCCGTTCCGCCCCACCCTAATCGAGCAGCCGCTGGCGGATTTCTCCCGCTTGCGCCTCGGCGCGGCCGGCTATTGCGAAGTGGCGCCGCGCACGGCTGGGGCAGTGTCGCACATCGTGCAAGCGGCGCGCGAGCGCGGCGTGCCGCTGCGCGTGCGAGCCCAGGGGCATTCCCTCAACGGGGCCACGCTGCCGGATGCCGGCGAGCTGCTCGTCAGCACGCGCAACTTCAGGGGCGTGCAGTTCGAGGAGCCGGGCACGGTCACTGCAGGCTGCGGCGTAGTGCTGTGGGTTCTGCAGTACATCCTGCGCCGCCACGGCTTCGACCTGCCGGTGCTGAACGACGGCTATCCCGGCCCGTCGATCGGCGGCTACCTCGCCGCCGGCGGCTTCGGCCCGCGCTCGAGCCTCTACGGCGGCTTCTGGGACAATGTGCGGGAGGTCGGGGTGGTCGACGGCGGCGGCCGCCCGCACCGGATCGGCGCTGGTGACCCCCTGTTTCCATGGCTCTTCGGTTCGATGGGACAGCTCGGCGTCTTCGTCGGCGCCAAGCTCGCGATCATTCCCCGTCCCGACGTGCCCGCCGCCCCGTACCCGGCGGGGCGCACGCTGATCGCGCCCGAGCTCGCGGCGCCCAAGGTGCCGCCGGAATTCGCGACCAGCGAGGGGGAGTCGCTGTTCTGGTTCACCCTGTTCGTGCCGGACGAAGCCCTCGACGCGGCCCAGCGGGACCTCGTGCGTCTGGAACGCGCACACGGCGCGGCACTGCGCTTCCAGGAGCGCTACTGCTATCCGATTCGAAGCCGCGGCCTGATGCCGCCGCTCGTCTACCCGCAGGCCCGCCCGGTCACCGCGACCGGCGCTTGGGGATGGCTCGGCGACCGTTCGGCGGCCGGCATCGCCAAGCTGGCCGAATTCGACCGCGAGTTCGGAGAGCTTGCGGCGAGCGAGCCGCACTACCGCCGCTACGTGCAAAGCGAGCTTCCCGCGGGTCCCGCGGTGTACGAACGATGCTTCGGGCCGCGGGTGTACGGCGAGCTCCGCCGTCTCAAGGCAGAGCTCGATCCCGCGGCGCTGCTCAACCGCGGGACCGTGTTCCCCGCGTAGCGCGTCAGCGCCCCTTGCCGAGTAGCGCCTGCCCCATGCTGTCGAACTCCGCGCCTTGCTTGGCGGCGCCCTGCTTGGCGAGCAGGTTCAGCTCGAACGGCGCGATGCTGGAAGCGCCCTTGCCCGGCTTGGCCGTGTCGTAGGGCGAGAGCTTGAGGTCCCAGCCCGCGCCCGCGTCCACGCCCACCTGCCAGTCGATGCCGGCGCTGACGCCGAAGCCCGAGTAGGCGTCGAAGGCGGGCGCGGAAGGCGCCGCACCCGCACCGCTGCCCGCCGCGGCGAACGTGTAGCGCACGCCCGGATCGAGCTCCTCGTGCATCACCGCGATCGTGCCGGCATCGGCATGATCGAAGCCGAGCAGGTGGCCGAGCTCGTGCTCGACCGCGGTCAGCAGGTCCATCCTGCCGAACGCCGCGCTGTCCGCTGTGGCCCCGAAGACGTTGCTGTCGAGGCGCACGCGGAAGGCGCTGCTCGAGGCGACCGAGACGTCGACGAACCAGCCCCATCCCGCGGCGTCGGCGTCGACGACGATGGAATGGTGCGCTTCGTCGGCTAGGCTCAGCGTGAGGCCGGGGAGAGTCTCGATCTGGAGGTCGATCGACCCGAGATCGGCCAGCGCCTGCGTCGTGACGAGCCCGCTCGCGAGCCAGTTCTGCTCGGCCATCGCCAGCGCGCTCTGGATGCCGGACAGCTCGACGGCCGGGCCGCCGGCGGGCTGCGCCGGCGCCGCGGAAGCCGTGAGCGCCGCCACGCCGTAGGCCGCTTCGTCGGTCCGCAGGCGGAAGACGTCGTATGAAGTGGTGCCCTGAGCGCTGATGACGCCGTAGCCGCCGAAAGTGGTGACAGTCTCGTTGTACAGGTTGCTCACCACCAGCGCGCCGTTGAGCGAGACATTGACCAGCCCGCCGCGCAGATTCACGGTCAGCTTGTAGTCGGCGCCGCTGGATACCTTGGTGGCGTAGGTCTTGTCGATGACCCTGCCGCTGTCGGTAACGTGGCCGATGACGATCTGATTGTCGGCGACCGAGAGCTCGACGAACTTGTAGTAGCTCGGTCCCTGGTAGTCGAACACGATACCGCCCGCGCCCGTGGTGCTGACCGTGGCGGCGATATCGACCATCGCACCCGGGCTCACCGGGTAGCCGATCAGGTTGACCGCGATGCCTGTCGAGGGCGTGCCGACAAAGCGGCCATTCGACGTCGTGGTCCAGGAGCCGGTGACCGTCCGTGTGTTGAACAGGCCACTGGCCGGACTCGTGGCCCCAAAATCCACCGTCTTGTCGAGCGTGATCACGCCGGGGGGTGCCTGCACGACCACATCGTCGATCTGCGCGCTGGCGCCACCGTTCGTGCCGAGGCCAACTATGCCTTCGTTGATGGCATGGGTGAGGCCCCGCGCGTCGGTGCGCGTCGCAAAAGTGTAGCTCACGCTGGTCTTGCCCTGCGTGAGCGTCACAGCGGTGCCATTCACCTGCAGCAGCACGATGTAGTCGTTGTCCGCCTTCAGCTGGGCGTTGGTCCAGGTGTCGACCACCCAGCCGCTGGCGTTGCGGTGGCCGATCACGATCTTGTTGGTCGAGATGTCGAGGCCCGCGAATTTGAAGTCGGTGTCGCTTTGCCAGTCGAAAATCAGGTAGGCGTCGGCCTTGTTGCCGCCGGTCGCCTTGACCGCGTTGATCGTCGCCTGCATCTCGAAGTACGTCGGGATGACCGTATCGGACTCGTTGAACAGGCTGACGGCATCCCCGGTCGCGGCGGACGGCGATATCTGGTAGCGGTCGTTGACCACCGAGAAGGTGCCCACCTGCGGCGAGAAGCCCGACGAGGCGCCGCCGCTGAAATTGGCCGAGCGCAGCACGTCGCGCTGCGCCTTGCCGTTGCCGGCCTGCGGGTCGGACGGGCCGCCGTGCTGGTCGTTCCAGGCGGCGTCATGCTGCAGGACCAGGCCAAGCTCGCCGTACGGTTCGCCATTGCGCGCCGGGTCGCTGCCCGGGTTATCGGCCACTCGCGTAGCGTCGGCGCCATCGCTGGCAGACAGGGCATACAGGAAGTCCACCAAAGCCGGCTGCAAGGTACGGCTGACGGTGGCCAGGCCGAAGGGCGAGAAGGGCACCAGGAAGCTGTTGTACTCGCCGGTCCAGTCGATCAGCCGGTCGCCGCCGGTATTCGCGATCAGCACGTCGCGGCCGGCGCCGCCGAAGGCGCGGTCCTCGTAGCTCGCGCTGGTGTCGGGCGCGTTATTGAGTCCGCCGGCGGTGCCGAGATCGTCGTCGGCGTTGAGCAGGTCGTTACCGAAGCCGCCGTACATGTCGTCGCGGCCGGTGCCGCCGACCAGCCAGTCGTTGCCCAGGTCGCCGAAGATCTTGTCGTTGCCGTCGCTCGTCTTGGTCGGGTCGAGCGTCGCGGCCGGGCCTTCGCCGGCATTGAAGTTGAGGAAGAACTCGCCGCCATTCGGCAGCGTGATCTTCGTCATCGGGTTGTACTCGTCGTACAGCGCGAATTCGCCTGCCCGCGTGCGGTTGCCGTGCTGCGCGTTGACGTCGACCGAGTTGAAGGCCAGCACGTTGCCCGGATTGAGCGGGTGATAGAAGTCCGTCTCGATGATGCCGGCCGGGGCACCGTTCGCGCCCAGCGTCCAGGCGTAGGACAGCGGCAGCGCCTCGGCGCCGCTGATCGCATCGTCGCCCGAGCTGCCGTGCAGGAAGTCGTTGCCCACGCCGCCGAAGAGGATGTCGTCGGAGTTCCCTTGAGTAGCGCCGACCCCGCCGCCGTTCGGCAGCGCGAATTCGTCGCCGGCCGGATTCCAGCTCGGATCGGTGCTGAACGGCGTGAGGTCGGCCGATTTCTTGAGCTGGCCGGCGACGTTGATGTCCGCGATCTGCATATTGCCGCCGGTCGCCACCGTGCTGGGCGCCACCGCGACGGTGACCCCGTTCAGCGGCTCCGTCTTGCCGTTGCGGCTGGTGAAGATCCGGCCGTCGTCACCGAGGATGCCGTCGTCGCCCGTGCCTCCCGAGATCCAGTCGTTGCCGTAGCCGCCGACGATGTCGTCGTCCTGGCCGTCGCCGTAGACCACGTCGCCGCCCTTGCCGGCGTAGATGAAGTCGTCGCCGGCCTCGCCGTGGATCTCGTCCGCCGCGCCGATATCGGTCGCGGCGCCGGCCGGGTTATAGCTCGGGCCGCCCGGCGTGTAGTCGAGCTGCGTCACCGCGCGCGCGATGATCTTCAGGCCGCCGGCGCTGTAGCCGTCGTAATTGAAGTTCAGGAATCCGGCGGACGTAGCAATTCCCGTCGCGCCCACTCCAACCGCGCCGTTCACGCCCACGAGCCTGAAGATATCGCCGTTGTCGCCTACGATCGTGTCGGAATCGCGTGCATGTCCGTTGCCGCCGAGGTCGCCCGCATCGTTGCGCCCGGCCGCCGTGCCCGAGCCGCCGAAGATCATATCGCTGCCGTCAGGCCGCTGGCTCGGGTTCAGCAGGCTGAACAGATTCGAGCTGCCGCCGATGATGTCGTCCTGGCCGAGGTTGCCAAAGATGACGTCGTTGCCGCCGCCGCCCTCGATGTAGTCGTCGCCGTCCTTTCCGGCACCGGCCCAGTCGTCGACCGACGGCGCGAGTACCAGCGCGTTGCTGCCGTCGCGATAGGCACCGACCGTGAGGTCGATCAAACCGTCGCCCTGGATCGTGTCGTTGCCCAGCTCGCCAAAGATCTGGTCGTTGCCCGCGCCGCCGGCGATGTAGTCATTGCCGAACACCGACGTGCCCGCAGCTTGCGTTGCAAGATCGTGATCGAGCAGCGTGATGTCGAAGCGTTCCCAGACCGGCGTGCCGCTCGGGTCCAGCTGATGCGTGGCGGTGATCTGCGCCGCGTCGCCTGCGGCGGGGTCGTAAATCGCGGTGTTCGCCAGTACGCGGAAGCGGCCGTTGTAGTTGCCGTCGCCGGTGCGGCTGTCCAGCACCACGTTGTCGCCGAAGATCAGGTCCTTGCCCGCGCCGCCGTCTATCTTGTCGCCGTAGGCGCCGCCGATGAGGATGTCCTCACCGTCGTTGCCGCGGATCGTGTCGCTACCACCCACGCCGTCCTGCTCGGAGGCAATGCGTACGATTGTCCCGGACGCGTACGTGACTCTGCCGTGATCACCGAGGACCACGTCATTGCCGGCGTTGCCCTGGATGTCGTCGCCCGCCGCACCGCCAAGAATCAGGTCGTCGCCCGTATCGCCGTGGATCGTGTCGGAGCCGCCGCCGTCGTCCGGGTTGTTGGTGTAGACGAGATCCGGCGTGGCGAGGCTGTCGTCGAGCGCGACGTAGTCGATCACCCCGTGGTCGCCGAGGATGATGTCGTTGTCGTTGCCACCGTATATGGAATCGCCCTGCGCACCGCCGAGGATCCGGTCGACCCCGTCGTCGCCGTAGATCGTGTCCGTGCCGCCGTCGGCTGGCCGCGCCGTGCTGATCTTGGTGACGTTGCCGGTGGTCAGGATACGCAGCGTTCCCGACGTCTGGTCGATGACGCCGTAGTCGCCGAAGATGATGTCGCTGCCGGTGTCGCCGTAGATCGTGTCGTTGCCGGGGGCCAGCGCATCGCGGTTCGGGGTGCTGACCAGGTTCAGGTTGTGAGCGTCCGGGCTGACCAGCGGATCCGGGTCGGCTACGGGGGCGTGGCTCACCGGAATCGAAAGCACCCGGTAACTGGCGCGAATCGCATCCAGCTGCGCTCGCAGCTCGGGTGAGATTTCCCCGTTCGCGGGCACAAGGCGCGGATCCACGTAGGCCTCGTCGACATTGATGCCGTTGTCGCCATAGATGTGGTCGTCGCCGCCCTGGCCGTAGATCGTGTCGTTGCCCGAGCCGCCGGCGATGTGGTCGCCGGCCTGGCTGCCCCAGATCGTGTCGTCGCCGGCGCCGCCGTAGATCGTCACGCCTTTCAGGTCGTTGCGCGCGTCGATGACGTCGTTGCCGGAGTGGTCGAAGCCGATGCCGTGGATCGACACGACGCCCGAGGTGCCCGCGTAGTCCAGGCCATCCTGCGAGGTGTCGCCGTAGACGACCAGCGGCGAGTCGGCCCCGCCGCCGCCATTGACGATGATGTGGTCGCCCGCGGTCGGCGAGGTGTTGCCGCCGCCCTCGACGATAGTGAGCGCGCCGGCGGTTCCGTCGGGCCGCGCCATGGTGGCGTTGACCGTGAAGGTGTCGTCGCCCTGCCCGAGCAGCACCTTGGCGACCTCGACGTCCTTGAACGTGACGCCATGGCGGAACGTCGTCAGTTGCGGATCCGCATCGGTGCCGGTGTTGAGCGTCAGGTCGTCGGCCAGGCCGAGCCCCCAGACGTTGGTTGTCGGCACGTCGACCCTCGAGATCGGGTCGAAATCGGTGGTGGCGTCCATCTGCCCCACGTCGTTCGCGAAACTTCCGTCGTCGCGGATGTTGAGCCGGTCGACGGCCGTGCTCTCGTCAATCTGGGTCGGCGGCGCCGGCAGATCGGTATCGGTCTCCTGCGGCAGGGTCACAGCGAGCGCCAGGGTGTGGACGGTCGAGCCGAGGTTGCCGTTGATGTACAGCGGGCCGGCGATGGTGTTGAGCGTATGCGGCCCCATCGGGAAGAACTTGAGCGGCTGGTAGTCGGGATTCGGCACGAACGCCGGGTTCGGCGCCACGGTCACCGTCTGCGGGACCCACCAGTTCGAAGTCGTGAACGTCACCGAGCCCGGCGTCGTCGTGGTCTGCGGGATCACCAGCTGCCCGTCGGGCAGCATGGCCACCGTGACGTTCGCCGTGGGCGCCTTGGTCAGACGCAGGGTGTAAGTGTCCGTCGCCGTCTCGTCGGCGATCGTGGCCGGATCATTGCGGGTCACCTGCGTGTAGCCGTTGCTCTCGTCCACCAGAACCCCGGGGTGGTCACCGTCGACCACGTCGAAGCCGATCGCAGTGCCGTCGTAGCTGCCGTCCGCGGTCGCCGTGATCCTCGAGATGCCGCGATTCTGGAGCACTCCGTCCGTCGCGGCGCTGACATTGACTGTCACCTCGTCATGCCAGTTGGTGCTGTCGAAGGTGAGCGTGTGGTCGGTCGCGTTCCAGCGCGAACCGGCAGACGAGGCGTCGAGCGCGAGCCGGGTGTCGGTGCTTCCCAGCGTCACCGTGACCGTTCCCGAGGTCACCGGTGCGCCGAGCTTGACCGTGAACGTATCCGAAATGCCGGTGATCGCGTCGCCCTCGAGCACCAGGTTGGCGTGCCCGGTGCCCTTGACGATCACTTCCTGCCTGTCGTTGTCGTACACCGTCACCAGCACGTTCTTCACGGGCACGTGGTTGAAGTTCTCGTCCGCGCTCTGCGAGCTGTGGCTGATGGCGTAGACCCGCTCGCCTTCGGGCAGCGCGTCGTCCACCGCCTTCACGTACACGGTCTGCGCGGCGGTGCTGTTGAAGGTAAGCGTGAGATAGCGGCCCCAATGCACGTTGTCGCTCGAGACCAGCATCGAGTCGCCGCCCAGCTGCTCCTCCTCCTGCGTGGTGCGTCCGGCCGACACGTTGACGTACACAGCCGCGGTCGGGGCGCCGGCGAGGTGGATGCTGTAGCTGTCCACCGTCGCGCCCTGCTCGTCGACGATCGTGGTGCCGTCGCTCTGGTCGATCACGATCTGTCCCGCCGAGGTCGGGTCGGCGATGGTGGTCGAGATGCCCGGCGCGAGCAGGCCGTCATAGTTGCCGTCGTCGGAAGTGACCTGATGGTTGATCACGCCGCTGAAGCCCTCGAGGCTCTTGCTGACGATCGGCGCCGTGACGTCGCCCGAAACCTCGAAGGTGTCGTTGCCGTTGCCGCCATCGACGGTGGTGACCACGCCGTCGCGCGTGCTCTGGATGAAGATGTGGTCGTCGCCCTCGGCGCCGTCGACTTCCAGCGACTCGATGTTGTCGTAATTCACGTTCAGGCCGGCGCCGAAGACGCCGTCCTTGGTGATCACCAAGCTGTCGTTGAACTCGGTGCCGATCACCACTAGCCGGTCGAAGCCGCCGCCGCCGTCGATGCCGACCGGCGCGTTGATGTTGTAGCGGATGATGTCGTCGCCCAGGCCGCCCAGGAGGTCGGTGCGGTTCTCGGTAGAGACCTTGCCGTCCTCGTCGGCGAGCGCGAACGCCTGCACCAGGAACTCGTCGTTGCCGTCGTTGCCTTCCAGGCGCAGCTCGGCCTTGTTGCTGTAGACGGCGAAATGGTCCTCGCCCGTGCCGCCATAGGCGGTGAGCGAGAAGGTCGCGCCGCGGCTGATGTAGCCGCGTGTAGTACGAATGGTGTCGAAATCGTCGCCCGCGGCCACCGTAGCCGGATTGGTGCCGTCGGACACCGAAATACGCGGCTCACCGTAGATCTGGCCGATCTGGAACGAATCGTTGCCAGCCCCGCCGTCTAGCGTGGTGAGCGTGGCATTGTCGTCGACCGCGAAGTAGTCGTCGCCGCCCAAGCCGCGCACGATCAGGCGCGAGTTGATGTTCTCGTCGTAGTTGATGCGCTCCACGTCCTGGCGCCGCCCTGACGGATCCGGGTCGCGCACCTGGTCGAGCGTGCCGTGCAGCAGCGCGACGAAGGCCGGCGTGTTCGCGGAATCAGGCGTCGCGAAGCCCTCGGTGAGCGCCGCGGCGCGGCGCAGCAGGAAGACGTCTGCCTGGCCGGAACCGTCGATCTGCAGCGTATCCTGCCCGTCATCCTTCGCGCCGCTGTCGAGCACATTGACGATGTAGTCGTGCGTGCCGGCGGCGAGGCTGCCCCAGGAGTAGATGAAGTAGCTGTCCGTGCCGCCGCGCCCGTCGAGGTCCACGGAATCGCGCACCAGCGCCGAGCTGCCGTCGTCCAGGCGGTCGTGCAGCGCGGTCACGCTCGGCAGGTGGTCGACGATGAGGGTGTCGTCGCCGCCGGGCAGGCCGTCGGTGTCGCCCAGCACGCGCACGTGGCCGGACAGCGACTCCGGCCGCAGCGTGATGACGTCGTTCTCGCGCTGGCCCGCGATCTCGATCTCGTTCGAGGAGAGGCTGTTCTCGACCGTCAGGGTAGTGTCGACGTGATCGACGTTGCCGGTGTCGCCGTAGCCGCTGTGGATCGTCAGGTGGCGGCCCGACGCGATGCTGCTGCCGGCGAACAGGTGCACGTTGTCGCCCGCCTGGATCAGGATGTCTCCGCCACCCGGGGTGGCGGTGGGCGCGCTGACGGTGGTGCCGGCCACCATGATGAAGTCGTCGCCCGCGCCGGGGTTGTCGCGCACCGACAGGATGATGCTGCCGCTATTGGCCGTGACGCCGGCGTACAGGCCGTTGCCGTCGCCGACGTAGAGCGTTCCAGAGGTCTCGGTGATGTTGATGCTGTCCGTGGCATGGGCGTTCAGCTCGCCCTGGCTCGGATTCGACGAGTCGATCTCCAGCGCGTCGCCCGGCGTGCCGATGCTGCCGCCCAGGGCTTCGAGGTTGACGTCGATGCCGGTGACGTTGTTTTCGAGCGGATCGTTCGCGTCCAGCATCGAGCCCGAGAGCGACTTGAGCCAAACGTTCGAGGTCAGGCTGCGCACCCGGTCGATCCGCATCGGGCCCGCGGTCTCGATGATGAACGCCGCCGAGAGCGCGAGCGCGTTGACCGTGCCCGGCGACGTGTACGACGAATTGATGTCGAACCAGTGCAGCATGTCCGACCCGTCGCCGATCGCGCCGGCGACCGAAGTCAAATCGACGCTGTTGGCTTCGATGTCGGCCTGGGAATCGGCGTAGCGGTCGACGATGTCGTTCTGCGAGACGATGGTCACCGTTCCCTGGCGCGCCTGGATCAGGCCCACGTTGGTGGTGCCCCCGACGTGAAGGGTCGCGTCGCCGGTATCAGCGGTCAGCGTGGTGATATTCAACGTCCCGGGGCTGTTCAGCCAGATGCTGTTTCCTGCTTCGCCGCTGAGGTCGCCGCTTACCGAAACGTCGAAGAAATCGCCGGCCGAGCCGATGTTGCCGCCCGCATACAGGTGCAGGTCGCCGGTGCTCACGTTGACCGTCGGCGCCAAGTCGTCGGCAAAGGCATCCACCACCGAACCATCGTCGGCGATCAGGCTGGAGGTCGTCGCTGCCTTTACGGTCTCGACCGTAAGATTGCCGTGCTGCACCTCGATATTCACGTGGCCGCCGCTGGACGCGACGTACTCCGCATACAAGCCCGCAATGGCCTGCGACCCCGCGCCGGGGATCGACAGGTTCGAGTTCGCCTTCTGCAGCAGATCGATGTTGCCCTGCGCCGTGGCGAACAGGTGGCTCGACGCGCCGAGCTCGATTCGCATCGGGCTGCCGACCCCGCCTTCGCCGCCGATGATGCCGGTCGGCACAGTGAGGGACAGGTTGCCGAAAGCCTGGATCGCCGCCTCGCCGAAGCCGGCGTCGGTGATGCTGCCGCCGGTCGAGCGCAGGTAGACGTCCCCGCCTGCCTGGATGTTGTTGATGGACAGCGTGTCCGGCGTGTCCAGCGCGATGTTGTGCACCGCCTGAGCCGTCAGGTGACCGCCGACCTGCACGTCCACGTCGTCCTGCTGCTGGAACGCGACGCGTTCCACGGTGTGCTTGTCGAGGACGATGTTGCCGTCGTTCAGTGCCCCCGTGCCGCTGTCGTCGGTCGCCCGCGGGTTGACCACCTTCGACCAGAGGGAGGTGTTGGAGTAGTCCTGCGTGCCGAGATTGAGCGTGCCGCCGCCGCCAAGGTACTTGTAGAGGCCGTAATCCTGCTTGTTGAACTCGACAAGCACGTAGGCGTTGTGTGCGACTGCAGCGTTCTGGATCGACGCATCGGCCTTGTTGACGCCAGTCGCCGTGTAAGTGAGGTGCAGCCAGTTGGACGTGTTCGAGAAGTCCTGGTCGGCCAAGTCGCTTCCATCGGCCCCGTTCGGCCCGCCGTAGGCGTAGGCAGCGTACTGGGTGCCGTACACGTCCGACACGCTGGCGGAGCTCAACAGCAATTTTTCCGCCGAGGAGAGCGCGCCGAACCCGCCCGTCAGGCTCACGACCTGCGGCCCCTGCGGCCTGCCTATGCTGCCGGCGCCGATACCGCCCGTCGAGTCGGCGATCAAGGTCACGTTGTTGCCGATCACGTTCATCGTCTCCGAGGCGGGGGGCGAGACGGCGCCGTTCATGTCGGCATGCGGGAACAGGAAGCTGTAAAGCGCCGGCGACACCGGGTACTGGAAGGCGTCCGCCGTGATGTGGAGTTCGGCCGGCTGATTCGCGTTGATCTGGTCGATCACGTACTGCTGGAACGGCGTGATCGCGCTCAGGTTGAGGAACAGCGCCTGCTCGGAGGTCGCATCGAGGATCGAGCCGTCGGCCGTTGCCAGCGTCACGTTGCCGCCCGTGCTGTGCACCGAGGCGTCGAAGCCCGTGCCCTGCACCAGCTTGAGGTCGCCGGCAATCTCGAGCACGTCGATGTCGCCGCTGGCGCGGGCGCTGAAACCGCCCCCGCCCACCGTGCTGTGGTAGACGTCGCTGTCGATTCGCAGCGGGCCGCCGGCGCCGCCGATGGCCCCCTCCCGCGCATCGATGACGATGGTTCGCCCACCCACGTGCGAAGAGGTGTCGAACCCGGTCACGCCGTCAGGCGCGACGATGGCCACCGTGCCCTGCGTGCTTGCCACCGCGGCGATCGTGACGCTCGCCGAACCGCCGGTGTTCTGCTTGATCGCGGTGATGTCGATGTTGTTCCTGGCGGTCACCGTCAGCGGACCCTGGTCGCCTTCGACGATCAGGCTGACCCGGCCCTCGTCGGCGTGCACGGTGGGCGAGGCATTGAACACGCCCACGGTGTCGGCACCGATGACGTCGCCGTGATCGGAGCTCAGGCTGACCGTGCCGCCGTCGACGACCGAAATGTTGCCGTTGATGCGCAGCAGGTGGCTGCTCTCGACGTCGATGAACGGCGTCGGGGCGCTGCCGATGAAGCCGATCGAGATCGGGTTGTCGGCCTTCAGCGTGAATGTGTAGAAGTCCTTGATGCCCGAAACCGTCGTGACCTCGCTGTGTATGGTCTTCGTCCGCAGCCAGCCGCCGCCGGTCGTCCACTCGCGGTGCGTCAGCGTGAAGTTCTCGAAGCTGGCGTTGTAGACCGTGTCGTGCGTGCTGGCATCCGGGTCCTTGGTCAGTCCGGGACCGACGCTCGCATCCGATTCCCACCGCGACGTCGCTGTGAAGTCCTCGTCGGGCAGGTAAGCGCGGCCGGCATCGCCCACGTAGTGGAAGCCCTGTCCCAGCGTCGCACTGGCCGTGCGGTCGTCGTACACGTAGGTGCCCGAGTCGACCACCACCGTCTTGTCGTCCTTCTGGATATACGAGGCGGTGTAGTCCTGGCCGACCGCATAGCCCGGTACGGCCACCACGCCCGGCGTGACCTCGCCGCCGATGCCCAGGACCTCGGACTCGAGCAGCGGCTTCGGATCCGAAGGAAATACGTCCCTGCTCACGTACGAGTTGTCCGAGGCGAGCAGGTCGGCGAAATCGTTGTCACCCACCAGATTGAAGCTGTTCTTCTCGTACGTGGTGACGATCTTGAGCACCATCGACTGGCCTTCGGTCCACATGTACTCGAGGCCGGCACGCGGGTCGTAATCGATGGTGTCGCCGAGCGCGTGAGGAATCGTGCTCGTCGGGCTGCCGTAGTCGATCTTGGCGACGGGCCCGCCGCTGGCCGGATCGTCGGTCTGCAGGTTGGTGACCAGCGTGCCCGTGTAGTGCGTCTCGGTGATGCCGCTGACGTTGTACGCGTACTCGGTCTTCTCGGGAATCGGATTGCCGTCGCCGTCCTTGAAGCGGGCGGTGTCGATGATGGTGATCTTGCCGACGCGGTCCTTGGTCGTATCGATGCGGCCGACGATGAGGCCGTAGTCGCTCTCGTTGTCGATGTCGACGCTCGCGTGCCCGTACGCCACCTTGATCTGGCCATTGCCGGTGCTGAATATCTGGCCCGCGAGGATGATGCGACCGCCCTCGGGCACGATGTCGTCGACGACGATGGCGTTCTGCTGCGCGTCGAAGTGCGCCTTCACGGGCACGTTGTCGGCGCCGAAGCTCACGCCAGCGAGCGCGAAGCCGTTGTCGTCCAGCAGCGAAGCGGTGGTTCCTCCGGGGTGGAAGCTCGAGTCGATGTGCAGGGTCACCGTCTGCACGCCGCTCTGGATCAGGCCGTCGACGTTGAGGTAGCGCGCGGTGATGGCGATCTGGCCCTGGGCCAGGATCGCGGCGGAGTGCACCTTGCCGTCGGCATCGGTCCAGTTGCTGTTGTCGTTGATCGCGGCCTGCAGGTTGGTCGTGCCGTCGGTCACCGAAGACGCCGTCGACGTCAGTGTTAGGCCCGTGCTGAGAAGGCCCAGCGTCGTCGCCTGGTCCTTGATGGCGGCGTCGAGGGTCAGGAAGTCGAGGTACTGCCGCGGGTCGCGGTTGCTGTGGAACCAGTCGTCGGTGTTCAGGTTGAAGTCGCGCGCGGCAAAAATGCCGACATGCTGGGCGCGGATCGTCCCGGAGACGGTGATGCTGCCGTCGTTGTTGGTGATGTTGACGTCGCCGCTTTCGTTGATGATGTCGCCGGTGATGTACAGGTCCTGGTCGATCGGCGGGATCGTGAAGCTGCCGGTGTCGTAGGCGCCGCTGCCGTAGGCATCCTGCATGATCGTGACGAGCGGCGCGGGCGGCGTGGCGGCGTCGGGGAGCAGCGGGTCGCTGTTGAAATAGACGTTGCCCGGCGCAAGCACCTTGGTCACGCCGTTGACCGTCACCAGATGGCTCGCGTCGCGAATGACCGCGTCATGCGTTTCCATCGTGAACGGCGTCTTGTTCAGGATGTTGATCTTGGCGCCGGAATGCGGCAGCAGCTGGTTGCCGACCGCGTTCTGGATGGCCGGCAGGTACGGCGCGTCCGCCTCGACGAAGATCGAGCCCGGCGTGGCATACACGGCCGGCATCTCGAGGAACAGCAGGTCGAGCTCCTTCTTGTAGACGATGCCGGGCACGCCGTCCGACGTGCCGGGCACGGCGAGGCCCAGCTCGGTCAGCGCCTCGTCGATGATCTCGAGCTGCACCTGGTAGCGGGCCACCGCCTCGGCATCCTGCGCGTGGCTGGCGATCCAGCCCACCACCTTCTCGCGCTGCGCGAGCAGCACGTTGCCGACGTTCTTGTAGACGACCTGCGGTGAATCGAGCTCGCGCGGCTTGATGACGTAGAACTTGCCGGCCAGCGCGGCCTTGACGCCGTTGGTGGCGTCGCTCGAATACGCGGAGCGCTGGGAGAGGTCGTCGGCCGTGACGTTCGGATCCCAGCGCGTGGTGTCGGCGTAGTTCTCCTGCGTGAGGTCGATGTCCTCGGTGGTGCCGAGCTTGAACTTGTAGTTGTGGCCGACCACGCCGCCCGCATTCGCGCCGGCGGCGACGGTGATGATCGTGTCCCTGGAAACGCTGAAGGGCAGCGTCGTGACGCTCAGCGGCGCGTAGATGTAGTCGACATCGGATGCCAGTCCCAGGGCCGTCTTGTCGCCCGCCGACAATGCCTGACCGAGCACGTCCGCGACGAGATGCAGGCCGTCGGCAGTCATGGCACCGATGCCGGATACCGTCATCGGCAGCACCTGGACCACCGACTGGTTGTTGATGCCTGCCTCGATGTCGGCGTCCAGGGAGATCGTGACGACGTGGTTGTTCGTAATCGTCGGGCTGTCGGGCGCCGAGATGCCGTACGGGATCAACGACAGCGACAGGACCGAACCGCTCTCCTCGGCGAACTGTGGCGCGCGGATGCCGAGTCCCTGGACCGCGAGGAGGTTCACATCCGTCAGGGCAAAAATCCTGGATGTGTCGTCGATGTGGATGGCGTTCGTGTTGTTGAGCGTGACCTGCGGATCAGGCGTGCCGATGGAGGGCAGCAGCGAGAAGGTCAGGACCTGGGCGCTGGCGAAGCCCTCGATCTGGTTCGCTTCGCCCAGGCTGTTGCGCCCTGCCCGGATATGGATGTTGTTGCCCTTGATGAGCGACGCGCCGCTCACGTCGACCGTGTTCGACGACGTCTCATGCGTCGTCGCGAAGGCATTGCCGTCGCCCGACAGGCCGCTCGCCACGAGGAGGTTCGAATCGGTCGTGGCGAACGCGCTCGTCATCGTCGACAGATAGAGGTCGCCCGCCTTGCTCTGCAGCGAGGCGCCCCCGACGTTGATGTCGGAGCGCGTGTTGGAGTCGATTTCCGAGGTGCCCACGGAAATGCCGACCAGGCCGGAGACGGCCTCGGTCTTCACGTGGTCGTAGGCCTCGAACTCCACCAGCGAGTCGACCTTGAGCAGGCTCGGACTGGCGAACGTGCCGTCCGCGACCAGGTTTGCGCCGCTGCCGAAGGTCACCACCGACTCGAAGTGGTTGCTGCTATTGCCGATCGTCGTCGTGCTCGCGAGGATGTTGAGGCCTCCGACCAGTCCCGCCGACGCGGTGTGCAGGTTGTCACCGTCCTTGTAGACGTCCTTGTGAAGCGTGTTGCGCGCGCTCAGCACGATGCTGTGCGCGTTGACCGTCGCGCCCGCGCCGACGTTGATGTCGGCCTTGCCAAGCACGGTGTTGCTGGCGAAGCCGCCGTTGCCGGCGACGGCGCCAATGGCGAAAGCGTCGGTCGACGAGTCGACCGTCTGGTCGTGCGTCGCGTAGACATTGAGGTCCGTCGACAGCACCTTGGACCCGCTGCCGATGTCGGCGAGCACCGAGTAGTCGGTGCTCACCGTGGAATCGGCGCCGGCGATGCCGGCCAACAGGCCGCCAGCCGCCGCCACCGACTCGGCGATCAGGTGGTCGGTGCTGGTGGCGTTCACGGTGACGTTCGTCGCCGTCAGGATCTGCGCGTTGGCGCCGATGCGGGCGACGTCCTCGTCCACGCCCGTGCCTGAACCCAGCGTCAGGTGCGAGAAGACCAGACCGATGCCGGCGCCGATGCCAAGCGCGCCGCCGAAACCTTTGACCAAACCGGTGTTGATCGAATCGGCCGCGATCGTCACGTTGCCGGTCACGTAGGTG
>JBGQFF010000007.1:0-46946 GCA_041496745.1 Gammaproteobacteria bacterium | reverse complement strand
GCGGCCGGATCCAGATCGTGCCGCGCGAGCAGCGAATGGAAGTCGCCGCGGTTGCGCTTGGCGAGCCTGGCCGCCTGGGTGACATTGCCGTCGGTGATTCTCAGGATGCGCGTGAGGTATTCGCCCTCGAACCGGCGGCGCGCGTCGTCGAAGGCCGCAAAATCGTCGCCACGCGCGGCGAGCGCGCGCTCCACCAGCGCTGCCGGCAGCAGCGTCCCGGCGCACGCCGCCACGCACCGCTCGATCACGTCGTGGAGTTGCCGCACGTTGCCGGGCCAGGGCGCGGTCAGCAGCAGCTGCACTGCCTGCGGCGCGCAGCCGGCGATCGGCTTGCCGTAGCGCGCGGCGAGCCTTGACAGGAAGCACGCCGTGAGCAGCGGGATGTCTTCGCGCCGCTGCGCCAGCGTGGGCAGCTGCAGCGCCACGACGCTCAGGCGGTAGTACAGGTCCTCGCGAAAACGCCCGGCGGCGATCTCCGCCCTGAGGTTGCGGTGCGTGGCCGAGATGACGCGCGCATCCACTTCGATCGACTGCGTGGCGCCTACCGGGCGCACCTTGCGCTCCTGCAGCGCGCGCAGCAGTTTCGCCTGCAGCGCGAGCGGCATGTCGCCGATCTCGTCGAGGAACAGCGTGCCGCCCTGCGCCGACTGGAACAGTCCCGTGTGCTCGCGCACGGCGCCCGGGAAGGCGCCCTTCAGGTGGCCGAAAAACTCGGATTCGAGCAGTGGCTCGGGCAGCGCGCCGCAATTGAGCGCCACCAGCGGCCGGCCGTAACGGCTGCCGGCGGCGTGGATGGCGCGCGCCAGCAACTCCTTGCCGGTGCCGCTTTCGCCCTGGATGAGGACGCTCGCGTCGCTCGCCGCCGCCAGGCGTGCGTCCGCCAGCACGCTCTCCATCGCCGGGCTGCGCGCCACGATCTCGCGCCGCCACTGGGCTTGCGGCCCCAGCGCGGGCGTGGCAAGTGCGATGGTTCGTACAGGCCGCTGGCCGGACATAGCGTGGACTATACTCGTCGCATCCGCCTCTTCCTCGCCCTCTACGCACGCCACGCCCGTCAGCACGCGCGCACGCTGCTCTCGGTGCTGGGCGTGGCGCTGGGCGTCGCGCTCGGCTACGGCGTGCACCTGGTCAACCGCGCCGCGGTGGAAGACCTCGCCGCCGGCGTGCGCGCCATCGCCGGCGACGCGGACCTCGAGGTGCGCGGCGGGCGCGGCGGCTTTGCGGAGTCGGTCTACGTTGCGCTGGCGAAGCTGCCCGGCGTCGCGCTCTCCAGCCCGGTGCTCGAGCTGGAGGCTGGGCTCGTCGCCGGCGAAGACGGCAGCGCCGGCACGCTGCGCATCATCGGCCTCGACCCCTTGCGCGCGTCGCTCCTGCAGCCGCAACTCTTTGCCGCGCAGCCACAGCAGATGGCGGAGCTGCTCAAGCCGGACACGGTGCTGCTGTCCGCCGCGGCTGCGCAGGCGCTGCGCCTGGGCAAGGGCGGCACTGTGCAGATCCTGGTCGGGCTCGCGCCGGTGGAACTGGAGGTGGCGGGCACGCTGCCGCCTTCGAGCCTGCACGGCATGGCGGCGCTCGCCGATCTTTCCACCGCGCAGTGGCGCCTGGGGCGTCTGGGCGAGCTGAACCGCATCGGCATCCGCCTCGCCCCGGGCACGGAACGCGAACAGCTGCGCAAGGAGATCGCGGCGCTGCTCCCGGCGGGCGCGCACGTCTCGGCGGTGGAGACGGTGGAGCGCAGCGGCGCGGCGCTGTCGCGCGCCTATCGCGTCAACCTGAATGTGCTCGCGCTGGTGGCCCTGTTCACCGGGGGGTTCCTGGTGTTCTCGGCGCAGGCGCTGGAAGTGGCGCGCCGGCGCGGCGAGCACGCGCTGCTGCGCGTGCTGGGCCTGGAGCGCGCGGGCCTCGCGCGCCTGGTGCTGGCGGAGGCGGCCTGGGTAGGCGCGCTGGGCGCGGCACTCGGCCTGGTCCTCGGTTACCTCTTCGCGCTGCTCGCGGTGCGCGCCTCGGGCGGCGACCTGGGCGCCGGGATGTTCCGCGGCCTCGCACCGCAGATCTCCTTCGCGCCGGGCGCCGCGCTGCTCTACCTGGCGGCGGGGGTCGCGGTGGCGCTCGCCGGCGCGCTGCTGCCGGCGCTGGAGGCGGCGCGCACGCCGCCCGCGCAGGCGCTGAAGGCGGGCGACGAGCAGCGCTTGTTCGCGCGCGCGCTGTCGCTGAAGCCCGCGTTCGCGCTGCTCGGCGCCGCCTTCCTGCTCGCGCTGCTGCCGCCGGTGGACGGCCTGCCGCTGTTCGGCTACGCCGCGATCGCCTGCCTGCTGGTGGGCGGCATCCTGCTGATGCCGATGCTCTCGCACAAGGTGTTCCAGGCTTTGCCGCTTACCGGGCGCCCGTCCACCGCGCTCGCCTTCGCGCAGTTGCGCGGCGCGCCGGGGCAGGCGATGGTGAGCCTCGCCGCCATCGTCGCGAGCTTTTCGCTGATGGTGGCGATGGCGATCATGGTGGCCTCGTTCCGCACCTCGGTGAACGACTGGCTGGACACGCTGCTCCCGGCCGACCTGTACCTGCGCACCACGCACGCGGGCGAGACCGCGTACCTCGAGCCGCGGTTCGAGGAGCACGTGAGGCGCCTGCCACAGGTGGCGCGCGCCGAATTCCTGCGCAGCGCCCGCGTGACGCTCGACCCGGCGCTCCCCGCCGTGGCGCTGCTCGCGCGCGACGTGCCGGACGCGGGGCTCGAGCGCTCGCTGCCCCTGGTCGGCGCGAGCTACGCAATGCAGCAAGGCGATCCGCCCCCGGCCTGGGTAAGCGAGGCGGTGGCGCAGCTCTACGGTTTCGTCCCGGGCACGCGCGTGCAGCTGCCGCTTGCGGGCAAGCCGCACGAGTTCGTGGTGCAAGCGGTGTGGCGCGATTACGCGCGCCAGCACGGCGCCATCGTGATCCAGCGGCAGGACTACGCGAAGCTCACGGCAGACGCGCGCGCCAACGACGCCGCGCTGTGGCTTGCGCCCGGCGCGCGCGCTGCCGACGCGGTGCGGGCCATCCGGCGGCTGCGCGGCGGCGAGCACCTCGAGTTCGCCCAGCCGGGCGAGGTCCGCGAAACCTCCATGTCCCTTTTCGACCGCAGCTTCGCTGTCACCTACGCGCTGGAGGCGGTGGCGGTGCTGGTGGGCCTCTTCGGCCTGTCCTCCAGCCTGGGCGCGATCGTGCTCGCGCGCCGGCGCGAATTCGGCGTGCTGCGCCACCTCGGCATGACGCGCCGCGAGGTCGGCGCCATGCTCGCCAAGGAGGGCGGGCTGCTGGCGCTGCTCGGCGCGGCCGCCGGCCTGGTGCTCGGCGCGCTGATCAGCCTGGTGTTGATTTACGTCGTCAACCGCCAGTCCTTCAACTGGAGCATGGACCTGCACCCGCCGGTCTTCACGCTGCTCGCGCTCACCGTGGTGCTGGTCGGGCTGGCGGCGCTGACCGCGTGGCTGTCGGGGCGCGAGGCGATGGGCATGGCGCCGGTGCGCGCGGTGAAGGAGGATTGGTGAGGAGGCGGGATTTTCTGATCGCGTTTCCGTTGCTGTTGGGTGGGCCGACGGCGTACGGTGGGCCGGCGGCGTACGGTGGGCCGGCGGCGTACGGTGGGCCGGCGGCCCACCCTACGAAGTATCCGAAGGTGGTGCGGGGGAGGCGCCTGCGCTTTCCCCGCGATCACGGCGCGCACCCCGAGTTCCGCACGGAGTGGTGGTACGCCACCGGCTGGCTGGAGCGCGGCAACGAGCCGCTTGGTTTCCAGATCACGTTCTTCCGCGCGCGCCCGCGCTGGGACAGCGACAACCCGAGCAAATTCGCGCCGCGCCAGCTCCTGCTCGCACATGCGGCGATTGCAGACCCGCGCCATGGGCGCCTGCGCCACGACCAGCGCGCGGCGCGCGACGCGCTCGGCCTCGCCGGCGCCGGCACGCGCAGCACCGAGGTGTGGATCGACGACTGGCGCTTCGCGCTGGAGGGCGATACCTACCGCGCGAAAATCCTGGCTCGCGACTTCACGCTCGACCTCGCACTCAAGGCATCGCGGCCGCCGCTATTGCAGGGCGAGGGCGGCTTCAGCCGCAAGAGCCACCGGCCGGAGGAAGCGAGCTACTACTACAGTCGGCCGCAGCTGGCGGTGAGCGGCACGCTGGATGGCAAGGAGGTGCAGGGACTGGCGTGGCTGGACCACGAGTGGTCCAGCCAGTACCTCGCGCCCGAGGCCGCGGGTTGGGATTGGGCCGGGATCAACCTCGCGGACGGCAAGTCGCTCACCGCGTTCCGCATCCGCGACAAGCAAGGCGGCGTGCACTACGCGCCGCCGGGTGTCGCGTTCACGCCGCAGAAGATCTGGCGCTCGCCGCGCACCGATGTCGAGTACCCGGTGGTGATGCGCGTCGCGGCGCACGGGCAGGAGTATGACCTCGAGCCGCTGATGGACGACCAGGAGCTCGACGCGCGGCGCAGCGCCGGCACGATCTACTGGGAGGGCGCGGTGCGCGCGCTGCAAGCCGGCAAGGAGGTCGGACGCGGCTACCTCGAGCTCACCGGGTATGGGCAACCGATGACGTTGTAGCGCTTCGCTTGACAAGCGCGCGCCCGGTTTCCTACCCTGCCTTGTGCGACTGCCGCGCGACCGCCTGCCGTATTCCGCCATCGTCGACCGGCCGCCGCTGCGGCTGCCCGGCGGCGCGCGCCTGGTCCTGTGGACCGTCGTCAATGTCGAGGAATGGTCCATCGAGCGGCCAATGCCGCGCACCGTGCTGCCGCCTCCGCTCGGTCAACCTCTGCTGCCAGACTTGCCCAACTGGGCCTGGCACGAGTACGGCATGCGCGTTGGTTTCTGGCGCTTCGTCGAGGTGCTGGAGAAATTCCGCGTCACGCCGACGCTGGCGATCAACGGCTCGGTGTGCCGCAGCTACCCGCGCGTGGCGAAAGAGGCGCTGGACCGGGGCTGGGAATTCATGGGCCACGGCTACGAGCAGCGGCCGATGCATCACCTCGAAGACCAGCGCGCCGCGATCCGCGACACCATTGCGGCGATCCGCGAATTCACCGGCAGGCCGCCGCGCGGTTGGGAGAGCCCGGGCCTGACCGAGACCTTCGACACCATCGACCTGCTCGCCGAGGCGGGCATCGAGTACGTCGCCGACTGGGTGCTGGACGACCAGCCCTGCCGCATCGAAACGGCGCACGGCCCGGTCACCTCGATCCCTTACACTGTGGAGATGAACGACATCGCGATGATGGCGCTGCAGCACCACCCTTCCGAGGAATGGCTGCGCCGCGGCATCGCGCAGTTCGAGCGGCTCTACGCGGAAAGCGAGCGCAGCGCGCGCGTGATGGCGGTGAGCATCCACCCGTATATCACCGGCGTGCCGCACCGCATCGGCTACCTGGAGAAGCTCTACGCCCACATGTTCGCCCGGCCCGGCGTGCTGGCCTGGACCGGGGAGCAGATCCTCGACTGGTATGCCGCGCAGACCGCGGGGCGCGCCTAGCGTGCAGCCGCCCGAGCACGACGAGCTGTGGGGGCGGCTGGAGCAGTTGCTGCCGGTGCTGCGCGAGCGCGCCGGGCGCTGCGAGGAGTTGCGCCGCCTGCCGGAGGAGACGCTGCGCGATTTCCACGACACGGGGCTGTTCCGCATGCAGCAGCCGCGGCGCGTCGGCGGCTCGGCGCTGGATTTCGTCGCGGTGGTGACCTTCGGCGCGCTGGCCGCGCGCGCCTGCGCCTCAAGCGCCTGGAACCTGGTCAACCTGGCGGCGCACCACCTGGTGCTCGGCATGTTCCCGCCGAAGGTGCAGGACGAAGTGTGGGGCCCTTCGCCCGACACACTGGTCGCCTCGTCGTTCATTTTTCCGGCGGGGCGCGCCCGCCCGGTGAAAGGCGGCTACCTGCTTTCGGGGCGCTGGCCGTTCTCGAGCGGGGTCGATCCGAGCGACTGGGACATGCTCGCCGGCCTGGTGACGGTGGACGAGGGCACGCCGCCCGAGCAGCGCATCTTCATGCTGCACCGTTCGCAGTACCAGATCATCGACACCTGGTTCGCGGGCGGATTGCGCGGCACGGGCAGCAAGGACGTCGAGGTGAAGGAGCAATTCGTCCCCGAGCACCGCACCCTGGCGGTGGCCGATACCAAGGGCGGCCCGACGCCGGGCAGCGCGGTGAACCCGGGCCCGCTGTTCCAGATGCCGGTGTTCGCGCTGTTCCCCTACATGCTGTCGGGCGTCGCTCTGGGCATCGCCGAGGGAATGATCGAGGACTACGCGGCGAACGCGGCGGGCCGCGCCGGACGCATGACCGGCTCGCGCGTGGCGGAGATCCAGAGCACTCAGATCCGGCTCGGCGAGGCCACCGCGCTGGCGCGCGCTTCGCGCCTCGCGCAGGAGACCAATTGCCGCGAGGCGCAGGCGACGATCGCGCGCGGCGAAGTGCCCGACCTGCGCACCAAGGTGCGCTACCGGCTGGAAGGCGCCTACGCGGTGGACTGGGCGGTGCGCGCGGTGGACGCCGTGTTCGGCCTCTCGGGCGCGGGCGGGCTGTACGAATCCGGGCACACGGCGCGCGCGTTCCGCGACGCGCACGCGGTGCGCCAGCATTTCTCGTTCAACACGGACGTCGCGGGCACCACCTACGGGCGCGTCGCGCTCGGCCTGGGCTGCGACAACCCGACGCTGTAGGGTGGGCCCTGGCCCACCCTACGGTGTCAGCGGAGCCCGGAGGCCATCAGCTCGGGCCGGATGCCGGCGGCGGCGGCTTCCGCGTTCGTGTAGCTGAGCTCGATCTTCACGTCGTTGACGGGGTCCTTGAGGAAGAGCTGGTAGAGCCCCTGGTCGTTCACCATGCGCTGCTGGAATGGAATGCCGAGCCTGCGCAGGTGCTCGATCATCTGCTTCAGCCCGGTGGCGTAGAACGCGATGTGGTCGATCACGCCCGAGCCGGCCTCGGCCTGCGATTCCTGGCCCAGGTATCGCTTGCGGTTCTCCGACACCCGCGCGCCGCCCCCGCTCACGTGCAGCACGTCCTTGTCGCCGAGATAGAGCCAGACCACGGGAAACTTGAAGTCCGGGTGCGGGCCGACGCGCATGCCGAGCGCCTTCACGTACCAGTCGCGCGTCGCCGCGAGGTCCGTGGTCTGCAACAGGCAATGGTCGATGCGCTCGAGCGGCATGCCTAGTTTTGCCGCCGCGCCGCGGTGCGTCGGCCGCGCGATTTGGAGAGGGTCACTGCCGAGGCCGAGCCCTTGCCGCGCCACGCGTTCTCGTCGATCACCTCGCCGAGGAAGTTGAGCTCGATGGTGACGTCGTCCGGATCCTTGAGGAAGATCTGGAACAGCCCCGACTCGGGGAAGCTGCGATAGTGCATCTCGAGGCCGTGCTTCTGGATGCGCTTGCACACTTCCTCGGCCTTCTTCGCCAGGAACGCGATGTGGTCGACCGAGCCCGAGCCGCGCGTGCCCTTCGGGTGCTTCTTCAGCAGGAACTGATCGCGGATGCGGTTCGGCGCCTGCGAGGCGAGGTGCACGCAGATGTGCTCTCCGGCCTTGAGCCAGTAGCCGGGGAAGCCGAAGTCCGGGCGCTCGTCGGAGAGCTTGAGGCCGAGCACTTTCTGGTAGAAATTCCGGGTGCGCTCGAGGTTCTTCGCGACCAGCAGGTAGTGGTTGAGCTCGGTGATCGGCATGTGGGTCCAGTCACATTGTCGGATGGGCGTATTCTCCACCGGGCGCGGCGATTGCGAAAGCCGCCACGGCCGCGAAATAGCCTTGTGGCAGCGCACCGCCTTTTGTAGAGTGGGCGCGTGAAGGCGCCCTCGTTTGCCTACGCGAAGCCGCGCACGCTCGGCGCGCGCGTCACGGCGATGCCGTTCACGCCCGAGCGCATCCTCCAAGCGCTGCGCAAAGTGCCGTGACCCGATGAAGCTGGGGATGTTCATGATGCCGCTGCACCCCCCCGGGCGGCGGCCCTCCGCCACTTATGCCGAGGACCGCGAGGCGATCCTGCTGGCGGACCGGCTCGGCTACAGCGAAGCGCTGGTCGGCGAGCACGTCACCGACCTGGCCGAGAACGTCACCTCCTGCCTGATGTTCCTCGCCAGCGTGGCGCACGACACGAAGCACATCGTGCTCGGCAGCGGCACGCTCAACATGCCGAACTCGCACCCGGCGGCGGTCGCGGCGCAGGTGGCGATGCTCGACCACATCCTCGAGGGGCGCTTCCTCATGGGCATCAGCCCCGGCGGGCTGATGTCGGACGCCGAGGCTTTCGGCAACTACCGCAAGGACCGCAACGCGATGTTCCTCGAGGCGATCAACATGGTTCTGGCCATCTGGGCGGGCGAGGCGCCCTACGACCTGAAGGGCAAGCATTTCTCGGTGAGCACGGCCAACACCATGATCCCGGAGATCGGCCAGGGCACCATCCTCAGGCCGTACCAGAAGCCGCACCCGCCGATCGTGGTCACTGCGGTGGCGCCGCATTCCAAAGGCGTCACCGAGGCCGCGAAGCGCGGCTGGTCCCCGATTTCTGCGAACTTCCTGCTGCCGGAGTGGGTGGCGACGCACTGGCCGCGCTACGCGGAGGGCCGCAAGGCTGTCGGCGCCGCGCCGCGCGCGGCGGAGTGGCGCGTGGCGAAATCGATCTTCGTCGCCGACGACGACAAGGTGGCGAGGCGCTACGGCCACGGCGCGGAAGGCCCGTACCATTTCTACTTCAAGCAATTGATCCGCAAGCTGGTGGGCTTCGGCGGGCGCTCCAACCTGTTCAAGCTCGACCAGAACGAGCCCGACGCGTCGATCACCGCCGACAGCCTCACGCCGCGGCTGGTGATCGCCGGCTCGGTGAACAGCGTGGTCGACCAGATCCTCGCCTTCCGCGAGCAGACGGGCGACTTCGGCACGCTGTACTACGCCTGCCACGACTGGGCCGATGCGGCGCTCGGGCGCCGCTCGATGCAGCTGATGGCGGAACAGGTGATGCCGCGCGTGAACGCCGCCATCTGACGCGCTGCCGCATTGCCAAGCGCGGAGTGGTTCAGCACAATAGGGCATCAACCTCTGGAGGGGGAGCAAAAATGCGACAGTCCTGGTTTAGGTGGATTCCCGTCGCCGCGCTCGCCGCGGCAGGGCTTGCGACGCTGCCAGCGCTCGCGCAGCAGCCGGTCAAGATCGGCATGAGCATGCCGCAGACCGGCCCGCTGGGCGGCGGCGGCAAGGCGGCGCTGCTCGCGCTGCAGATGTGGGTCGAGGACGTCAACGCCAAGGGCGGGTTGCTCGGGCGCAAGGTGCAGTTCATCGCCTACGACGACCAGACCAACCCAGGCATCGTCCCGGGGATCTACACCAAGCTGCTCGACATCGACAGGGTCGACCTGCTTATCGCGCCTTACGGCACCAACGTGACCGCGCCGATCATGCCGCTGGTGAAGCAGCGCGACCTGCTGCTGATGGGCAATTTCTCGTTCGACGTCAATGCCCGGATCCGGCACGACAAGTGGTTCAACAACGCGCCCTGGGGCGCCGGTGCGCTCGCCTGGGGAGGTTCCTTTCTCTCGGCGGCCGAGTCCCTCGGCGGCAAGAGCATCGCGTTCATGGCGGCGGACGCCGAATTCGCGCAGAACCTGTGCACCGGCGGCCGCGCGATCGCCAAGGCGAAGGGACTGCAGACGGTTTACGACCAGAACTACCCGCCCAACTCGGTGGACTTCTCCTCGATCATCCGCGCGGTGCGCGCCGCTAAGCCGGACATCGTGTTCATCTGCTCGTACCCTGCGGAGTCCGCGGCCATCGTGCGCGCGGTCGCCGAAATCGGCGTCGGGCCCACGGTGAAGATCATCGGCGGCGGCATGGTCGGCCTGCAGTTCGCGCCGATCATGGAAGCGCTCGGGCCGCTGCTCAACGGCTTCGTCAACTACAACAGCTACGTGCCGGAGAAGACCATGGCGAACCCGGCCGTGCGCGCGTTCCTCGAGCGCTACTCGGTGCGCGCCAAGGCCGAGAAAGTGGATCCGCTCGGCTTTTACTTGCCGCCGTTCAACTACGCCATCGGGCAGATGCTCGAGCAGGCGGTGGGCGCGACCAAGAGCCTCGACCACAAGCTGCTCGCCGAGTACATCCACAAGAACGAGATGAAGACCATGGTCGGCAACATCCGCTACGACACGGTGGGCGAGTGGGCGACGCCCAAGCTGGTGATGGCGCAGTTCCGCGGCATCAAGGGCAAGGACCTCGAGCAGTTCCGCCAGCCTGGCCGCCAGGTGATCATTGCGCCGGCGGCGATGAAGACGGGTGACGTGCTGCCCTTCGACAAGGCGCGGAACTAAACCTGGACGTCCAGCTTCTCCTCGAGGCGGTCCTCGCCGGGATCCTGCTCGGCTGCTTCTACGCCGCGGTCAGCGTCGGTCTGTCGATCTCCTTCGGGCTGCTCGACGTGCCGCAGGTCGCGCATCCGGCGTTCCTGGTGCTGGGCGCGTTCGCCACCTACCAGCTGACGAGCTACGGCATCGACCCGCTGCTGGCGGGCCTGCTGCTGATGCCGGTGTTCTTCGTCTTCGGGGTCGCGGTCTACCAGTTCTATTACGCCACCTTCGAGAGCCGCGGCGCCGACCAGGGGCTGCGCGGCATCGCCTTCTTCTTCGGCGTGGCATTCATCGTGCAGGTGGGCCTGATCCTCGCCTTCGGCGTCGACCAGCGGCTGGTGGACGCGTCCTACATCGGCACCAGCGTGGAATTCGGCGAGATGCGCGTGCCCAAGCGCATGCTGGTTGCCTTCGGCGTGGCGCTCGCGCTCACCGGGTCGCTGGCGCTGTACCTGTCGCGCACCTACACCGGCCGCGCCATCAAGGCGGTGGCGCAGGACGAAGGCGCGCTGCGCCTGATGGGCGCCAACCCGGTGCGCATCAAGCGCCAGGCCTTCGGCATCGCGACCGCCACCTGCGCGATCGCCGGCGCGCTGCTGATCATCATCGGGCCGGTCGAGCCGGGCCTGGACCGGATCTATATCGGCCGCACCTTCTGCGTGGTGGTGCTGGCGGGCCTGGGCAGCATGAGCGGGACTCTGGTGGCGGGACTGATCCTCGGCGTCGCCGAATCGATCGTGCTCACCACCGCCGGCACGGCGTGGGCGCCGGCGGTCGCGTTCGGCATCCTGCTGCTGGTGCTCGGCGTGCGCCCGGCCGGATTGTTCGGCCGCTGATGCGCGGGCTCGGGTGAAGCGGTTCCTCGCCGGCGCGCTCGCCGTGCTCGCGCTGGCCGCGTCGACGCCGCTGTTCATCCACAACGAATACTTTTTCTTCGCCGGCTACGTGGTGCTGCAATTCGTCGTGCTCGCCACCGCCTGGAACATCCTCGGCGGCTATGCGGGCTACGTGAACTTCGGCTCGGGCGCCTTCTTCGCGGTGGGCGCCTACACCGCGGTGGCGCTGTACAAGGCGTTCGCATTGCCGCTGGGGCTGCAGGTCCTCGCCGGTGCCGCGGTCTCGGGCTTGCTCGGCTTCGGCGTCGGCATGCTGACGCTGCGCCTGCGCGGCATTTTCTTCTCCATCGCGACCATCGCGGTGGCGATCATCCTCGAGACCGTGGTGGTGAACTGGCACTACGTCGGCGGCGCGAAGGGATTGCCGACCCTGCGCCCGACGGAGACCCCGTTCTTCAGCAGCTACACCGTATGGCTGTTCTTCGTCATGGCGGTGATCGCGGTCGTTGCCGTCGGCGCCGCGCGCTACGTCGAGACTTCCTGGATCGGGCGCGGCCTGCGCGCGATCCGCGACAACGAGGGCGCCGCCGAATGCTCGGGCGTGCCGACGCTCAAGTTGAAGCTCGGCGCCGCTACCCTGTCGGGGGCCCTGATGGGCGCGGCGGGCGCGCCCTACGCGCAATACCTGTCCTTCATCGAGCCGACGTCCACCTTCAGCCTCAACTACGCGGTCAATGCGCTCGCCATGCCGATCATCGGCGGCATGGCGCACTGGGCCGGCCCTGTGATCGGCGCGGTGCTGCTCGGCACGGTGCAGCAGGTGGTGACCGTGACCATTTCCTCCGAAATCAACGTGCTGGTGGTTGGCGTCCTGCTGGTGCTGTTCGTGGTCGCGGCGCCGGAGGGAATCCTCGGCTTGGCCAAGCGGATCCGCGCCTTGCGCAATCCATGAGCATGCTGCTGCAGATCGAGGGCGTATCGAAAAGCTTCGGCGGCTTCGCGGCCCTGAGCGACGTGAGCCTGCAGGTGGCGCAAGGAGAGCGCTTCGGCCTGATCGGCCCGAACGGCTCGGGCAAGACCACCCTGATCAATTGCATCTCCGGGGTGCTCGCCAGCGACGCCGGCCGCATCCTGTTCGGCGGCGAGGAACTGTCGCGCCTGCCGGCCTATCAGCGCACGCGGCGCGGCATCGCGCGCAGCTTCCAGATCCCGCGGCCCTTCGCCAGCATGTCGGTGCTGGAAAACCTCGTCGTGCCGCTGGAATTCGTGGTGCACCGCGGCTCGCTGCATACCGCGGATACCCGCGGCGAGGCGATGGAAATCCTGCGCGGCATGGGCCTCGCGGACAAGGCGGACAGCCTGGCGAGCCTCCTGTCGCAGGTCGAGCTGCGCAAGATGGAGCTGGCGCGCGCAATGGCGGCGCGCCCGCGCCTGCTGATCTCGGACGAAGCGATGGCCGGCCTGTCCTCGAACGAGGTCAGCGAAGTGCTGGAAATCCTCTTCAAGCTGAACGGCGCCGGCATCACCGTCATCATGATCGAGCACATCATGCAGGCGGTGATGAAGTTCTCGCAGCGCGTGATCTGCCTCGACGCGGGCCGCATCATCTGCGAGGGCGCGCCCGCGGCGATCGTCGCCGACGCCGGCGTGCAGAGGGCCTACCTTGGCGCTTGAGCTCGCCATCCGGGACGTCGAGGCCGGCTACGGCGCGGTGCGGGCGCTGCACGGGGTGTCCGTTGCGGTGAGCGGCGGGGAGACGGTGGCGCTGCTCGGCACGAACGGCAATGGCAAGAGCACGCTTATGAAGTGCGTCATGGGCATGGTGCGGCCGACGCGCGGCTCGGTGGTGCTGACGCTGGACGGCGAAGCCCACGACCTGACGCGCCTGTCCACCGAGGAGATCGTCAACCTGGGCGTCGCCATGGTCCCCGAGGGCCGGCGCCTGTTCCCGAAGCTCAGCGTGGAAGAAAACCTGCTGCTCGGCGCTTTCCGGCCGCAGGCGAGAGCGCACATCGCGAAGAACCTGGCGCTGTGCTACGAGACCTTCGACGTGCTCAAGGAGCGCAGGCGCCAGCTCGCCGGCTCGATGTCGGGCGGCCAGCAGCAGATGCTGGCGATCGCACGCGCGCTGATGTCGGCGCCGCGCCTGCTCCTGGTGGACGAGCCCTCGGTGGGACTGTCGCCGCTGCTGGTCTCGCACACGGTCAGCAAGATCAAGGAGCTCAAGGAGAACTACGGCCTGACGGTGCTGATGGCCGAGCAGAATTTCCACCAGGCGATCCGCATCGCCGACCGCGGCTACATCATCGTGCACGGAGAGATCGTGTTCGAGGGGCGCAGCGTGGCCGAGCTGGAGGACAACAAGCTGGTGCGCAACTACTACCTGGGGACCGCCTGAGCGCGCTTGCTCTGCTTTTCAGCGGCGCAAGGAAGACAGGGTGACGCCGGCGAGGATCAGCGCGACGCCGGCGAAGTGGTACCAGACCGGATACTCCCGGAGGAACAGCGCGGCCAGCGCCACGGCGATCGCCGGCATCAGGTGCATGGTGACGCCGGCGCGCGCCGCGCCCATGCGTTTCACCACGTAGCTCCAGCCGGCGTAGGCGAGGAGCAGCGAGCCGATGGCGGAGTAGAGCACCGCCGCGGCGCCCGCCGCATTGAGCCGCAGCGTCATGCCGAGGGAGAATTCCGCGATCACCCATGGCGTGATGAACACCAGCCCCAGCAGGCACACCATGGTGAGGTACTCCACCGTGTCGAGCGCATCGCGCCGCATGCGCAGGAACACCGTGTAGCTGCCCCACATCGCCATCGAGGCGAGCGCGCACAGGTCGCCGAAATTGAACGAAGGCTGCAGCAGCTTCCCCTGCATGCCGATCAGCGCCACGCCGGCAAACGAGATCGCCACGCCGAGCCATTGCCGCGCCGCGATGCGCTCGCCGAGCAGCGGCGCGGCGAGCAGCAGGATGAAGATCGGCGCGGTGGACAGATACAGCGTCGCGCTGGTGGCGGTGGTGTAGTGCAGCCCCAGCCACTGTAGCGCGAGGTGCAGCCCGCCGCCCGACAGGCCGAGGAGCCACAGCACCTTCCAGTCGCGCCGTGAAAATGCCGGCAGCTTCGCCGCGAGGCCGCGCCAGCTGAACGGCGCGAGCAGCGCGACGACGATCACCAGCCGCCCGGCGGTGGCCAGGCCGGGAGAGATGTCCTCGCGCACCGCGCGCGCCACGATCCAGTTGCCGGACCACAGCAGCAGCGTCGCCGCGAGCACCAGCCAGGCAGTGAAACGCATCTCGGGCGATTATCGCCCGCATGCTAGATTTCAACGAATGCCGTTCGTCACCATCGCGGGCCGCTCGCTAGAGTACGAGTGGATCGACGCCGCCGGGCCGGGCAAGCCGACGCTGGTGTTCCTGCACGAGGGCCTGGGCTCGATCGGCCAATGGCGCGCCTTCCCTCTGCAGGTGGTGAAGTCCACCGGCTGCCGCGCGCTGCTCTACAGCCGCTACGGCTACGGGCAATCCGAAGTGCTGCGCGAAGCGCAGGCCGGCGTGCGCTTCATGCATCGCGAGGCGCTGGAGTCGATGCCCGCATTGCTCGCCGCGCTGGAGGTCGCCGAGCCGATCCTCGTCGGCCACAGCGACGGCGCCTCCATCGCCTTGATCCATGCCGGTGCCGGCTATCCGGTGCGCGCCCTGGCGCTGATGGCGCCGCACGTGTTCGTGGAACCCGTCTGCGTCGCCTCCATCGCCAAGGCGAGGCAGGACTTCGAGACCACGGACCTCGCCGAGCGCCTCGGCAAGTACCACCGCGATCCACGCAAGACCTTCCACCTCTGGGCCGACGCCTGGCTCGACCCGGAGTTCCTGCAATGGAACATCGAGGAGTATCTGACGGGCGTTCATTGTCCTGTGCTGGCCATCCAGGGCGAGGACGACGAATACGGCAGCATGGAGCAGCTGGAGCGCATCCGGCGCGGCGTGCGCGGCCCGTGCGAGCTGCTCAAGCTCCCCGCCTGCGGGCATGCGCCGTTCCGCGACCAGCCGCAAGCGACCCTGGCCGCCTTGACCCGGTTCATCCATGAGCGCTGCGGCTGATTCCCTGCGCCAGGACGTGAAGCTGATCGGCCTGGTGGCGCTCGCGCACGGCCTGTCGCACTTCTACCAGATCGCCACCGCGGTGCTGTTCCCGCTGATCAAGGATGAACTGGGCGTGTCGTACACCGCGCTCGGCAGCACGGTGGCGCTGTACTACATCGTGTCCGGCATCTGCCAGACGCTGGCCGGCTTCGCGGTGGACCGCTACGGCGCGCGCCGCGTGCTGTTCGCGGGCCTCGCGCTCGCCGTGGCCGGCGCGCTGCTGGCGGGCCTGGCGCAGAACTTCCCCATGCTGGTGCTCGCCGCGGCGGTGGGCGGCCTGGGCAACAGCGTGTTCCATCCGGTGGACTTCTCCATCCTCAACGCGCGGGTGGACAAGGCGCGCCTGGGCTACGCCTTCAGCTGGCACGGCATCGCCGGCTACCTGGGCTACGCCGCGGCGCCGGCCTACGGCATCGCCATGGCTTCCGCCTTCGGTTGGCGCGGCGCGTTGCTCGGCGCGGCGGCCATCGGCGTCGCGGTGGTGGCGCTGCTTGCGGCGCAGGGCGGGGCGCTGCGCGTCGCGCCCGCGCGGCACGCGGCGCCGGGCCTGGGCGCCGACCTGCGCGTGCTCGCGCAGGCGCCGGTGCTGATGTGCTTCGGCTATTTCGTGATGATCGGTATCGGCTTCATCGCCATCCAGACCTTCGGCATCGCCACCATGATCTCGCTGTACGGCGTCAACGTGGCGCTCGCCTCGGCGGCGCTCACCGCGTTCCTGCTCGGCGGCGCGGCGGGGATTTTCTGCGGCGGCTTCCTCGCCGTGCGCGCCACGCGCCACGACCTGGTCGCGGTGAGCGGCATGGCCTGCAGCGCGGCGCTGATGTTCGTGCTCGCGTCGGCCTGGCTTCCGGCGGCGATGCTGCCGTTGCTGCTGGGGGCGGCGGGGTTCGCCGGCGGGCTCACCAACCCTTCGCGCGACCTGATCGTGCGCGCCTCGACGCCCGCGGGCGCGACGGGCAAGGTCTACGGCTTCGTGTACTCGGGCCTGGACGTCGGCTCGATGCTGACGCCGATTGTCTTTGGCTGGCTGCTGGACCGCGGCCAGCCGTCGGCGGTGTTCTACACCGTGGTGGGGGTGCTCGCGGTGTCGATCCTTACCGTGCTGCAGCTGCCGGCAAGGCGGCTCAACCCAGGTAGTTGATTCCCCGGCGCTCGAGCAGGCGCAGCAGCGCCGGCCAGTCCTCGCGGCTGACGCGCTCACGGACGGGCTTGGAGTTCTTCGGCTTGAGGACGGCGCTCATGGGGGGGTTCCTTGGAGCCGGATTCTACTGCTTCGAGCGCTTCGAGCAGCAAGCGCGGGTCGTTTTGCGCCAGCCGTGCGGGATCGGAGAGCATGCGGCGCCACAGGCGCGCGCGCGGGTGGCCGTGGTACAGGCCGAGCATGTGCCGGGCCACGTGGCGCAGGCTGGCCTGGCCGGCGGCGTAGGCGGCCATGGCCCGCACCACGTCGGCGCGGGTCTTGCCTTCGTCGGCCAGGATCCAGGAGTCGTGGTAGGCGGCGCGGCCGAGCATCACCCCGTCCACCTTCGCGAGGTGGGCGTCGATCTGCTTCCAGTTGGTGATGCCGCCATTGATAACGATCGCCAGCTGCGGGAAGTCCTTTTTCAGCTGGTAGATATATTGGTACTTGAGGGGAGGAACCTCGCGGTTGTCTTTCGGCGACAGGCCTTTCAGCACGGCGTTGCGGGCATGGACGATGAAAGTGGTGCAGCCCGCCTCGGCGACCGCCGCCACGAACCTGGCGAGGAATTCGTAGGTCTCTATCCGATCGATCCCCGTGCGGTGCTTCACCGTCACGGGGATCGAAACGCTTTGCCGCATCGCCCGCACACAGTCCGCCACCAGCTCCGGCTCCGCCATCAGGCAGGCGCCGAAGGCGCCGCGCTGCACGCGCTCGCTCGGGCAACCGCAGTTGAGGTTCACTTCGTCGTAGCCGTATTGCTCGACCAGCTTCGCGCAGTGCGCGAGGTCTTCCGGTTCACTCCCGCCCAGTTGCGCGCCGACCGGATGTTCCTCCTTGCTGAACGCAAGATGCCGCTCCACGTCGCCGTGGATCAGCGCGCCGGTGGTGATCATCTCGGTGTACAGGCGGGCCTGCGAGGACACCTGGCGCAGGAAGTACCGGCAATGCCGGTCCGTCCAGTCCATCATCGGGGCCACGTAAATTCGCCAAAGGCTGGTTTTTTTTTCGGTCACTTTCAGATCAATGCGTTAGTGCCGGTTGCATTATCTCAAGGTAGCGGTCGGTGCAGGGAAACTGAGACAAACCGCGTGTCGGGAATCCAGGAGTGCAGCAAGCTTTCGCAGCTGGCGATCAGCCCGCAGCAGGAGTTATAACCACAACACTTGCTTGCGGAATTCCAGGTTCGTGAGCAGGGGTTCGGCCGGTCCCGCGTGCGAGACGTGGCCCCGATCCAGGACGTAGGCATGATCGGCGAGCGCCAGGACCAGGTCGAGGTCGTGCTCGATAATGAGGATGGCGATGTCGCGGCGCAGCTGATCCAGCGACTTGAACACTTCCTCGACCACCGCCGGCGCCAGGCCCTCGAACGGCTCGTCCAGCAGCAGCAGCCTGACGTTGCCGGACAGGGCGCGGGCGATCGCCACCATCTGTTGTTCGCCGCCGGACAAGAGGTCCGCGTTGGTGCCGAGCTTGTCGCGAATGCGCGGGAAGTAGCCGAAAATGCGCTCTTCGCTCCAGTGCACTCCGCTGCCGCGTTGGCGTGACAATGCGCCCAGCTTGAGGTTTTCCGCGACAGTCAGCCCGGGAAACAGACGGCGACCCTGCGGCACCAGGCCGATGCCGGCACGCGCGATCGCCTCGGGCGTGAGCCCGCTGATCAGATTGTCTGCGAAGCGGATGGTGCCGCTGGCGGGCGCCACCATTCCCATGATGGTCTTGATGGTCGAGGATTTCCCTGCGCCGTTCCGGCCGAGCAGTGCGGTGACCTGGTTGGCGCGTACCTCGAGCGAAACGTCGTGCAGGATGTGACTCTTGCCGTAGAAGGTGTTGACGCCGTCGAGTTCGAGTAGTACCTCGCCGGCAGCCGCGTGGCTGCGCGCTTCCATCATGATCTTGCGTCCGCTGCCGAGATAAACTTCCTGCACCTGGCGGTTGGCGGCAACCGTTGCGGCGTCGCCTTCGACGAGCACCGCGCCGTTCGCCATCGCCGTGATGCGCCCGGCGAATTCGAAGACGCGATCAATGTCGTGCTCGACCAGCAGCACGCCCATGTGCCGCGAGAGCCGCGTAATCATGGCAACGATGCGCTCGCGCTCCGCAGCGGCGAGTCCCGCCAGCGGTTCATCGAGCAGCAAAAGCCGCGGGCGCGCGGTCAATGCCATGCCGATTTCCATCAGCCGCTGACCGCCATACGACAGGTTTGCAACCTGCGCTTGCTCCACGCCCTCGAGGCCGAGGAAGCGGATCAACGCGCCCGTCTCCTCGTTGACATGCTGCAGCGTTTCCTTGCCGCGCCAGAGATTGAAGCGCTCCGCCGCGTGCGCCTGCACGCCGAGGCGAAGGTTCTCCCGGACCGTCAACCCCGGGAAAAGATTGGTGATCTGGAACGAGCGCGCGATGCCGAGGCCCGCGAATGCATCTGGCGTGCGGGCGCCCAGCGGCGCGTCGCGATAGGCGAGACTGCCGCCTTCCGCCGGGTACATGCCCGAGAGCAGGTTGAACAGAGTCGTCTTGCCCGCGCCGTTCGGCCCAATGAGCGCGTGCAGGCGTCCGTGCGCAAGTTCAATGCTGACGCGATCGACGGCGACGAAATCATCGAAATTCTTGCTTACGCCCGACGCCGTGAGCAGTACCGTCCCGGGCGCCGGCGCATCCGCATGCAACAGCGATGCCGGAAGCTCGGCGGCGGGTTCGGGCTTCACGCGCGAAGCCATCGCGGCAAGCGTTTCGGCCTGCTTGCGGAATGGCGCGCTGACGCGCTGCCAGAGGCCAACCAATCCGGCTGGCGAGAACAGGATGAACGCCATGAACAACAGGCCGAACCAGAACAGCCAGGAGGCCGTATATCCGGACAGGATCTCCCTGAACAGGATGTAGAAGGCGGCGCCCAGCGGCGGACCCATGAAACTGCGCGACCCGCCGATGATGGCCATGGCCAGAATCTCGCCGGAGAAATTGGGATGCACCGGGTCCGCAGCGGCGAACAGCTTGAGAAAGGTGAACAGGCCGCCGCCGATGCCCATCACGGCGGTCGACATGACGAACGCCGCAAGGCGGTAACGCTGGACCGGATAACCGGCGAAGCTCGCGCGCTGCTGGCGTTCGCGAATCGCGACCAGCACCGAGCCGAAAGGCGAGTTCACCACCCGCCACATGACCACGGTGACGCCGAAGATGATCGCGGCGCAGAAGCCGTAGAACACCAGTTGGTGGTCGAGATCGAGCCCGAACACGGACGGCCGCGTGATCCCGCGCAGGCCGGATTCGCCGCCGGTGACGTCGGTCCAGCGGAACGCGACCGTGAATCCGAGCGCCGTGAACGCAAGCGTGAGCAATGAGAAATACACGCCGCGGCGACGCAGCACCAGGAATCCGACTGCAAGGCCGAGCAGGGTGGTGGAAAGCACGCCGAACAGCAGCGGCATCAGCAGGCCGCCCTTGAACCAATGTATCTGGGCGAGTGCCGTCGCGTATGCGGCGAAGCCGAAGAACAGGCCGTGGCCGAACGACAACAGGCCGGTGTAGCCGAGCAGCAGATTGAAGCCGAGTCCGACCATCGCAAACAGCGCGATTTCGGTCGCGATGCCGTGGGTGAAGCCGATCGCGTGCGTGAAGAACGGCAGCACGGCGAGTGCGATCGCGGCAATGAGCAAAGGATGTCTATGCATTTGCGCCGCTCATTCGAATTTCTCGAATTTCTCGCCCATCAGACCGCGCGGCCGCACGAGCAGGATCAGTGCCATCAGGATGTACATCGAGGCTTCGGCGGCCGGCGGATAGAAAACCACCGTGATGCCGCGCACCACGCCGACCAGCAGGCCCGCGTACACCACGCCCCAGAAGCTGCCAAGGCCTCCAATCACGACCACGACGAATGCTGCGGTGAGGATTTCAGTCCCCATGGCCGGCTGGATCCCGGCCAGCGGAGCGGACATCACGCCCGCCAGCCCGGCAAGCGCGACGCCGAGGGCGAACACGGCGGTAAGCGCCGGGCGCAGCGAGATTCCCATGGCCCGCACCATTTCCGGATCGCGCGTGCCGGCGCGCACGATCATGCCGAACGCCGTCCTGTGCAGCAACGCCCAGCAGCCAAAAATCGTCGTGGCCGTGACGGCGAGCACCGTGAGACGGTAGTAGGAGTAGATGAAATCGCCGAGCAGCAGCTGCCCTGTCAATGCTGCAGGAATCGCGAACGGCAGGCCGGTGGTGCCCCAGATGAGGCGCAGGCTCTGCTCCGCGGTCATCGCCAGACCGAACGTGAACAGCAGCGAGAGCATCGGATCTTCGTGGTACAGCCGGCGCAGGAACCAACGCTCGATCAGGACGCCGACCAGCGCAACGCCCATCGGAGAGAGGACGATCGCGCCGGCGAAGCCGAGCCTGCGCTCCACTTCATAGGCGAGATAGGCGCCCAGCGCGTAAAACGCGCCGTGCGCTAGATTCACCACGCCGCCCAGGCTGAAAATCAGCGACAGGCCGAGCGACAGGACGATGTAGTAGGAGCCGACGAGCAGGCCGTTGAGGACCTGCTCGATGACGATCGCGAACAAGATCCTACGCCATGGTGCAGGCGTTCTCTTCTTTGGTCGGCTGGATCAGTTCCAGCGATTCATTGGCGCCGGGTACCGGACGCACGATATCGAAGATGTCCCACTTGTCCTTCATGCGTGCCTTGTCCTTGACTTTCACCACGTACATTTCCTGCAGCAACGAGTGGTCCCAGGCGCGGAAACTGCCCTTGCGCGCCTTCAGGATGTCAAAGCTCGCGCCCCTCTCGAGGTACTCGACAATCTTTGCCGCGTCGGTCGTCTTGGTTTCGGCGATGCTCTGCGACATGATCTTGACGCCGACGTAGTCGCCCCACGCCTGGTTATCCGGCGGAAAGCCGAACTTGTCGCTGAAGCGTCTGGTGAAGGCCTGCGCCGCCGGGACATCGAGGCCGTGGTACCACAGACTCTGCCAATGTCCGGAAATCGAGTCGATGCCCGCGCCCCAGAACGGAATCGTGTCCATCACGCCACCCGCCAGCGGGTACGGCAGGTTGTATTCCTTGTATTGCTTGAGGAACGTGGTCTGGTCGACGCCGGCGAGGTTGATATAAACGAGGTCCGGTTTCGCCTGGCGGATTTTCAGGATGTAGGCGCTGTAATCCTGCGTGTTGGTCGGCACCATGTCGTTGTGGAGAAGCTCGCCGCCGTTTTCCTTGAGAAACTTCGTCGACACGCGGAACAGGTCGTGGCCGAAGGCATAGTCCGCCGTGAGCATGTACCACCTGGCCCCCTTGATCTTGTTCTCCGCCTTCTGCCATGTGCCGATGGTCTTGGTATACATCGTGTTGCCGCCTTCGATGTGAAACATCAGGCGGTTGCAGTTCTTGCCACGCAGCGCGTCCGAGTTGGCGCCGGTGTTGAAGAACGGCGTTGTCTTGTAGCGCGCGACCTGCTCGCCGATGGCGAGCGCCGAAGCCGAGTTGATTTCGCCGATGATCGCGACCACTTTGTCGCGCTCGATCAGCTTCTGCGCTTTGGTCACGGCGGTCTGCGGATTGACGCTGTCCTCGGCAATCAGTTCCACCTTGCGGCCGAGCAAGCCCCCCGCAGCGTTCACTTCGTCCACCGCCAACGACGCCGCCTTGAAGCCGTATTCGCCGAGCTGCCCGAGAAAGCCGGTGCGCGGCGTCAAATGCGCGAACTTGACGCTGTCGGCCTGCGCGCGTACGAGCGCCGGAAAGCCGAGCTGCGCGGCCGCGACTGCACCGGCGAGCGCGGCGCTCTTTTTCAGGGCGTCGCGGCGCCCGGGTTGCGCGGGCCGGTTCCGCTGTTGATCGCGGGAATGATCGTCCATGGTGTCTCCTCCTGGGTTGTCGGGTCTGCCGGGCGTCCGGCGCTCGGCGCGCAGGCGTTGTGCGTCGCGCCTACGCTCCGGGCTTTGGCTGTTTGGGCTGCAATCTTACGCCGACACCCTTACCGATGTGTCATCGCAGGTCCAGGTAGCGCCGCTTCGTGAGGTCCACCATGCAGCCGCGCCAGGCGTCGGTCCCGGCCGCGCCGCGCCGCGCGCATTCCGCATCGCGGTACGCGCGCCAGGCCGCCGCCGCGTTGCGGTAGGCGCTCGAGGCATTCTCGTTGCCGGCCTTGGCGTCCGCCTCGAGCGAATCCTGGAAGCGGAACGCGGCCACTTCGACCAGGTCGCGCTCGGCGAGGTCGAGCAGGAGTTGCAGGCAGTCTCCCGCTGCGCCTCCGCGTTTGCATTGGGCGAGCGAAGGTGCGGCGTGGCGCGGAACCCAGTGGAAGAACAGCACCTGCCTGTCGCTCGCCAGCAGGCAGACGAAGGACAGTTCCACCGCCGGGCCGACGGCCCGCGTGATGGCGCCGTTGCCGGAGAGGATCGAGCTGACGAACTGGTTGCCCATCTTGCGGGCGTGCTTTTCCATGAGCAGCGAGGGATCCCGGTCGAACACCACCGCTTTGGCGCCGGACCCGCCTTTCTTCAGGTCGCGTTCGGCGTGCACGCGGCAGGCCTCCACCGCCGGTCCGGAAACCTGCGCCAGGGCGGTGAGCGGCAGGAACAGCAGCACCAGGCAGCGCATCATGCGGTTGGTCCCGTGGACTGTGCGCGCAGCCGGATCAGGCCCGAGAGGCTCTGCGTGAACGGCGCGGTCACGCCCGCCTTGCGCGCGATCTCGAGCGTGCCGCTGAACAGGCCGTCGATCTCGAGCGCCTTGCCCGCTTCCAGGTCCTGCAGCATCGAGGTCTTGAACTTGCCGAGGTTGCGGGCCATGTCGATGCGCGCCTCAGGATCGATGTCGGCGTCCACGCCCACCGCGCGGCCGATCTCCAGCACTTCGCGCATGATCGCCACCATGTAGGCCTTCACCTCGGCATCCGCGATCAGGCGCTCGGCGGTGGCGAGCGTCAGCGCCGAGACCGGGTTGAAGCTCACGTTGCCGAGCAGCTTGACCCAGAAATCCTTCTCGATGAACGGGCTGTGCACGCACTCGAAGCCGGCCTGGGTGAGCGCCTGCGCGATGCCCTGCGTGCGCCCCGTGTTCCTGCCGCCGGGCTCGCCGAGGATCAGCCGCCTGCCCATGTTGTGGCTGACGAGGCCGGGCTCGGGCGTGGAAGCCGCGAGGTGGATGACGCAGCCGACGATGCGCTCGGTGGGAATGGCGCGCGCGATCGCGCCGCCGGGATCGAGGCTTTCCAGGCGCAGCTTGCCGTCGCCGAACTTGAGCTTGTCGAAGAACCACCAGGGCACGCCGTTCATCGCCGTCACCACAGAGGTGTCCTTGCCGAGCAGGGGGCCGATGGTGCGCGCCACCTCTGGCAGGCTCTGGCTCTTGACCGAGACGACGACGCAGTCCTGCGCGCCGAGCTGCGCCGGATCGCTGTCCGCGCGCACCTTGGCCGCGCTTTCCTTGCCGCCGGAGCGGATGCGCAGGCCTTTTTCGCGGATCGCTGTCAGGTGCGCACCCCTGGCGACGACGCAAACCTCGTGGCCCGCGCGCGCGAGCCAGCCGGCCATCACGCCACCCACCGCGCCGGCGCCGAAGATGCAGATTCTCATGGTGTTATTCTAGCGTTCGAGAGGGGATCGCCCATGTTCGCCTTCATGAAGAAGATGACCCAGCTCCTGCCCGAGGCCGGCACGCTGCCCGGCCGCAAGGAAAGGATGCCCGTGCCCGAAAAGCATTTCGTCAACGGCAACCGCATCGCGGCGCCGTTCCCCGCGGGACTCGAGCTCGCGCAGTTCGGCATGGGCTGCTTCTGGGGCGCGGAACGCCTGTTCTGGCAGACGCCGGGCGTGGTCAGCACCGCGGTGGGCTACGCCGGGGGCAAGACGCAGAATCCGACCTACGAGGAAGTCTGCAGCGGATTCACCAACCACACCGAAGCAGTGCTGGCGGTGTTCGATCCGCAACGGATCAGTTACGAGGAACTGCTCAAGGTGTTCTGGGAAGGGCACGACCCGACGCAGGGCATGCGCCAGGGCAACGACCGCGGCACGCAGTACCGCTCCGCGATCTACACCTGCAGCGACGGGCAGATGAAAGCGGCGCTCGCCTCGCGCGATGCGTTCCAGGACGCGCTGAAGGCGAAGGGCTACGGCAAGATCACGACGGAGATCAAGCCGGCGCCGGAGTTCTACTACGCCGAGGACTATCACCAGCAGTACCTGGGCAAGAACCCGAACGGCTACTGCGGGCTCGGCGGGACCGGGGTTTCCTGCCCCGTGGGCGTGCTGTCTACTTCCCGCGCTTGAGCATCAGCTGCGCGTCCTCGATCACCTTGAAGGGGCTCCTGCCCCAGAGGATCGCGCCGTAGAAGAACTTCTCCAGCTGTGCCTCGGTGAGGGCGCGCCACTGGTAGGAGTTGACGAGGATCACCTGGCCGGTCATGCCGAGGTCGCCGATCACGGTGAAGGCGCCTTCCTGCACCGGCTTCTCCGGCGGCTTGTTCCAGGTCACAGGACTGATGCCGGCGACCGAATTGGGCTGCTCGCCGGGCGTGACATCGAAAGAACCGTGGCAGCCATCCACGGATATCAGGGTGCAAGCGAGGCGGCTTCCGCGCGGGGGCATGGTTGAATTCTAGCGCGACCGCCAGTCGGCGGGCTCGTCCGGCCGCCAAGCGATCCCCAGCCAGATGCCGCGCGGCGCGCCGGGAGTGCGGAACTGCTCGGCGCGCACGTTGCCGGCATCGAACGAATTCTGCGGACCAGTGAAGAAGTTGCCCCCGAGCGTCCCAGATGCCGCGGTGCGGCTGTCGAACAGGTTCTCGACGGTGGCGAACAGCCTCCAGCCGCGCGCAAGATCCCACTGTGCGTCCAGGCCTGCGAGCGCAGATCCCGGCACCCGGCCGTTCGCGTCGCCGTTGTTTTCATCGCCACGCGCGTGCTGCCCGGAGAACAAGGCGACGCTGGCGCCGATGGAGGCAGCGCCAATGGCATATTTGGCGCGCAGCTTCAGCGCGTCACGCGGGATCCCCGGAATGCGGTCTCCCGGCTGCACGAGGATGTCACCGTTCGCATCAGCGGAGGAGTTGAACGGGGAATGCGCCGGGAATGGGGACTGGAAGGTCGCATCCACGCGCGCGTAGCGCGCGGCGAGCCACCAGCGCGCGAGCTTCGCTTCGAGATCGATTTCGACGCCTTGCCGGCGGGTGCGCCCGACGTTCTGGAAGAATCCCGCGTTCAAGGCGCCGCCGCCGGCGCTCGCGAACTGGATGTCGTTCTCGAGGTCGGTCCGGTACACCGCCGTGGCGAGCGTGAGGCTGGCGCCGAGCGGCCGGCGCACACCCGCTTCCAGCGTGCGCGACAGCACCGGTTTGAGGGGCGGATCGGCGAGAAACACGCTGGGCAGCCGGCAGGGCGCGTTCGGATCGGCGCAGGTGAGCTCGATCGCGGTCGGCGCGCGCATGCCCCAGCTGGCGTTGGTGTAATAGCTCTCTCCGCTGCGCGGCGCGTACGCAACGCCCGCGGCGGGCAGCAGGCGCGAGAAACGGTGCCGGCCGTCGAGCGCGGGCTGGGTGCCGGTGCGGTCGGCGATCTGCGCATGCGCCACGTTGTGGCTTGCCGACATGGTCGCGTACAGGTCCGGCGCGAGCGTGAGCGTATCGAGCAGGTAGAGCCTGGTGTAGCGCTGGCGCGTGTGCACGGCGGTTTCGGTCACGAAACCAGAAATCCCCACGGCTTCGCGGTTCGGGCTGAAGTTCGCCTCTTGCGCCGAGCCGTCGAATGCCGAGCGGCTGGTTTCGAACGAAATGCCGGCCGAAAACTGGTTCTCGCGGTTCGCCATCGGGGCATCCACAGTGGCCTGCAGCGCGAAGCCGGCGCGCGTTTCGTCAATGCGCGCCACATCGTTGATCGCGTTGAAAGAGCACGGGCCCGCCGCGCAGTCATCGTTCACGTTCGAGTTCAGGTTTCGGGTGGACAGATCGCGCACGAAAATGTTGCCCGCGATCACGTTGTTGGCACCGAAAGTTCGCTTGGCCGAAAGATTGGCGAACGCCAGCTGGTTCTCGGTGCGGTCCGGCCAGGTGTAGGGCTGGCGCGGAGCGGCCAGCATCGACAAGGGCAGGGCCTGGGTACCGTCGAGGCTCGTGTCCGCGCCCAAAAGGGTGAGCTCGACGCGCCCGGAGGGCTCCCCTGCGCCGAGCCGTGCGAACACCTGGTCCACCCGGCTCGGGGAGAAGTCGCGCCAGCCACGCTCGCTGAACCGGTTTCCCGCCAGATAGTAATGCCGGCCGTCGCGCGCGCCGCCGGCCTCGAACTCCGCGCCGAGCCGGCCGAACGACCCGCCGTACCCGCGCAGCACGGTGCCCGGAAAGTGCGCGCCGCTCTTGGTCTCGATGGCCAGGGCGCCGCCGAGGGTGTTCAGGCCGAACGCCGGGTTGGAACCCGGGATCACGTTGATCGCGGAGACCGCGATGCGCGGAATGAGGTCCCAGTTGACCACGTCGCCGAAGGCCTCGTTCACGCGCACGCCGTCGAGATAGACCGACAGCCCCTGCGGCGCCCCGAACAGCGGGGACGCCAGAAAACCGCGGAAGCTGACGTCGGGCTGGAACGGGTTGCCTCCCGGCCGGCTGGCCGCGAAACCGGCGCGGGCGTCGCCGAGGTGGTCCGCGATGCTGGGCCCCGGCTGCTCTCGCAGGTCACGTTCGTGGATCACCTGCACGTTCGCCGGGACCTGCTCGAGGGGCGTGCCGATCCCCGGGACCGGGGTTGTGCCGATGACGATGACCGCCGGCAGTTCCGTCGGCCGCCCCGGGTCCTGCGCGCCGGCCGCGGTCGCGGCGAGCGCGAGAAGCACCCCGGCGGCTGCCGCTTGGCCGCTTGTGCGCATCAGTACAGGCTGCTCAGATAGTGCGCGAGATCCTCGATGTCGCGCTCCGAGAGCGTCTTGGCGACACTTGCCATGTTGCCGGCATCGTTGGTGCGCCTGCCAGTCTTGAAGTCGCGCATCTGCTTCACGACGTACTCGTAATGCTGCCCGGCGACGCGCGGGATCTCGTTCTGCCCGAGGAAACCGCCGAGATGGCACATCGTGCAAAGCACTTCGTCGGCTTTGGCCTTGCCGCGCGCGACGCGGGCGGGATCCGCCTTGAACGCGTTCGGGCGCGGCTTCTGCGCGGCGAAAAACACCGCGAGATCGAACATGTCTTCGCGCGAAAGACCGGCGATGAACGCGTCCATGCGGGGCTCCGTGCGCCGGCCTTCCTTGAAATCCTTCAGCTGCAGGTAGGTGTAGCGTGCCGTCTGCCCGGCGAGCATGGGAAACAGCGGGTCGGCCGAGATGCCGCCGGGGCCGTGACAGGCGACGCAAGCCTCGGCCTTCCTGCGACCCGCCTCGACGTTTTGTGCTTGCGCCGCGCAGGCGGCGGCGCAAAACACCGCGAAGGCGCAGGCGCTAACGTGCAGACGCACTGGATCCGTCCTCGACAAAAAAAGAGGCCGCCCTGGGGGCGGCCCCGGTTTACCGCGTATTTGCGCTCAACCGCCGAGCGTGAACACGAACACGCTGTTGCCGCGCTTGAAGTCGAGCTGGGTGTTGCCGCCGCAGCCCATGGCGACGTACTGCTTCTTGCCGGCCGTGTAGGACACGGGCATCGCGTTCGCCCCCGCGCCGCACTGGAAGCTCCAGAGCTTCTTGCCGGTCTTCGAATTGAGCGCGTTGAAGTTGCCGTTGCCCTCGCCGAAGAAGAACAGGCCGCCCGCGGTCGCAAGCCCGCCGCCGATCAGCGGCTGCGCGGTGTCGTGCTTCCACGCGATCTTGCCGGTGTCGATGTTGACCGCGGCGACGCGGCCCCATTGCTTCTCGCTCGCGATGGCTTTGAACGCGCCGCCGAGCCAGAGCTTCGAGCCGCCGGGATACTTCGCCGCTTCGACGTGGTAGGTCATCGGCTGGTGCAGGTTGAGCGCGATCGCGAGCCGCGACTGCGCGTCGTACGCCATCGGCGACCACTCGACGCCGCCGTTCGCGCCCGGGAGCATGCGCGCGCCTTCCGCGGTCGGCAGCACCCACATGTTCTCCTGCGGGATCATGGCCTGGGAGAAGCGGATCAGCGAGCAGTCCTTGCGGTCGTGGACGTAGACGTGGCCGGTCTTGCCGCCGTGGATGACGCCCGGGATCATCTTGCCGGACTTGTTTTTCACGTCGACCAGGATCGGCGGGCTGACGGCGTCGAGGTCCCAGACGTCGTGCGAGACATACTGGTGGTGGCACTTGTAGGTGCCCTTGTCCAGGTCGATCGCGACGATCGAGTTGGTGTAGAGGTTGTCGCCGGGCCGCTCCGCGCCGTACAGGTCGGGCGACGGGTTGCCCGCCACGAACCATACCGTGCGCGCCTTGAGGTCGACCGCCGGGTTCATCCACACGCCGCCGCCGAGCGTCTGATAGAACGAGCTGTCCTTCGCCAGCGCCGCCTTCTCGGCCGCGATATCGCGCTTCATGTTGCGTCCGGTCGCGTCGTTGACCGCCCACACGCCCTCGTGGCCCGTCTCCGGGATCGTGTAGAAGGTCCACAGCAGCTTGCCGTCATCGGCGCTGAACGCCTTCACGAACCCGCGGATGCCGTACTCGCCGCCGTTGGTGCCGATCAGCACCTTGTTGTCGATGACGGTGGGCGCCATCGTCTCGCTATAGCCCTTCTCGGGATCGGCGATCTGCGTTTCCCAGGCCAGCTTGCCGGTCTTGGCGTCGAGGGCGACGAGCTTCGCGTCGAGCGTGCCCATGAACACCTTCCCGCCGGAAATCGCGACGCCGCGGTTGTTCGGGCCGCAGCAGAAGGTGGTCACCGGCCCCATCTTGTGCTTGTAATGCCAGAACTCCTTGCCGCTCACCGCATCGATCGCGTAGACATGATTGAACGAAGTCGTCAGATACATCACGCCGTTCACGACGATCGGCGCGGTCTCCATGGACTCCACGACCTCGGTCTGGAACACGAACGCCAGTTTGAGCTTGCTCACATTGCCCGTGCTGATGTCCTTGCCCGGGAAATAGCGCGTCTGGGCGTAATTGCCGTTGGTGTGCAGCCAGTTTGCCGACTGCCCGCCGGCGCCCGTGAGCTGCTGCTGGGCCACGTTGACTTTCTTCGGCACTTCCTGGGCGAACGGCGAAGTTACGGCAAGCACCACGGCGACCGTAAGCCCACCGGCAAGAACATGCGAAGTCTTCATTTGTCCTTCTCCCCCTTTAGTCGATGAGTGGACCTTGTTTGCCGTCGAATGATAATGCAACATACGGCGCTTCCGGAAAAATATCGATGAAACCATTGCATGCCCTGCTCATTCCCGTCGCCCTCGCGGCCTGCGCCGGTCATGCTGCAGCGCAAACACGGAATATCAATTTCGAGCTGCTGCTGGCCGCCCGCGACGGCAGCGAAGCCGCGGTGCGGGCCTTGATCGAGCAGGGCGCGAGCCCGAATTCCCGCAACCGGCTCGGCGATACAGCGTTGAATGTTGCGGCGCGCAACGGACATCTCGGCCTTGCCAAGCTGCTCGTCGAGCATGGGGCGGATGTGAACATCGTCAACCTGGCCCGGGTATCGCCGCTGATGAGCGCCGCCTTTGGCGGGCACAGCGAGATCCTCGCGCTGCTGATTGCCCGCAAGGCCGACTTGCACCTGGCTGACCGGGTGCAAAAGACGGCGATGATCTACGCCGCCGGCAACGGCCGGACCGAGTGCGTTCGGGCATTGCTCGACGCCGGCGTGGAGGTGAACGCGCGCTATGCCCACGAAGCCACGGCGCTCATGTGGGCCGCAGCTTATGGACACCTCGACACGGTAAACCTGCTTCTCGCACGGGGCGCCGCGCATGCGCCGCAGGACGACCGCGGCAAGACCGCATTGGCGATCGCGATCGAACAAGGGCACGCCGCAGTCGGTGAGGCGTTACGCGCTGCGGGAGCCCGGGATTAGCAGGCCTATCGCGCGGACGTTCGCTGCGGCGGCCCTGATGGCGTTGGGATCGGCGCTCGCCGCGCCTTTTGCCTACGTGCCGAACGAAGGCTCGGGGACGCTCTCGGTCATCGACACGGCGACCGACCAGGTCGTCGGCGAAATCCAGGCAGGGAAAAAGCCGCGAGGCCTGGCGGTCAGCCTTGACGGCGCTCGCCTTTACGTGTCCGACCAGCCCAACAACCGGTTGGTCGTCGTCGACCTGACATTGCGCAAGGCGGTCGGGGGGGTGCCCTTGGGCGTCTCGCCCGAAGGCGTAAGCGCCTCTCCGGACGGGCGTTTCATTGCCGTGGCACTGGAGGAGTCGAACAGCATCGTATTTATAGCCGCGGCGACCGGAAAAGAGGCGTTCATCGTCAGGGTGCAAGGCAAGAACCCCGAGCACGCCGTTTTCAGCCCCGACGGCAAGCTGGTCTACGTGAGCGCCGAGGACGCCGAGCAGGTGGACGTGATCGACGTCGAGGGGCGCCGGCAGGTTGCCGCGATTGCGGTGGGGCGCCGCCCGCGCGGCATCGGTTTCCTCCCTGACGGCAGCCGCGCTTATATCGCCTGCGAAATCCCCGGCGAAGTGCACGTCGTGGATGTCGCGCGCGGCCAAAGCGTGGCGGTCATCAAGGCGGGCAACTTCTCGAACGGGATCGCCGTGCGCCCGGACGGGAGAGTGGTGTACGTGTCCAACGGCCGCGATGGCACGGTCTCGGCGATCGACACCGCGAGCAACCGGATTGTCGCTACTATTGACACAGGAGCGCGCCCATGGAATATGGCGATTACGCCGGACGGTCGCAAGCTGTACGTCGCGAACGGCCGGGCAAACAGCGTTTCGGTGATCGATACCGCGACAAACACGAAGACTCGCGATATTGCGGTCGGGAGGCTGCCTTGGGGCGTGGTCATCCGCTAGCGTGCACGCTGGCTGTGCTGCTGCTTGCCGTCGTACCGCGTCTGCCGCTCGCGCAAGGCGACCGGCGGCCGGGGGTGGATGCCGTGGTTGTTTCCGCGACCCGCGTCGACCAGCCCAGCCTCGAGGTTCCCGCCTCCATCGACTGGCTCTACGGTGAGGATCTGCGCGAGGGCCGGCCGCAGGTGAATCTGTCGGAAAGCCTGGGGCGCGTGCCCGGCATCGTGGTGCTCAACCGCCAGAATTACGCGCAGGACCTGCAGATTTCCTCGCGCGGCTTCGGTGCGCGCGCCACCTTCGGCGTGCGCGGCATCCGCCTGATCGCCGACGGCATCCCGGCGACGATGCCCGACGGGCAGGGGCAGTCGGCGACCTTCGACCTGGGCTCGGCGAGCCGCGTCGAGGTGCTGCGCGGGCCGTTCTCCAGCATGTACGGCAATGCCTCGGGCGGAGTGATCAACGTGATGACCGAAGACGGCCCGGCGGTGCCGACCGTGGATCTGGGTGTTTATGCCGGCAGCGACAATACCTGGCGCGGCGCGCTCAAGTTCGGCGGCCAGTGGGGCGCGCTGAACGCCGTCGGCAACCTGTCGCGCTTCAGCACCGACGGTTACCGCGATCACAGCGCCACGGTGCGCGACCAGCTCAATGCCAAGGCGAAATTCGCGCTGGGATCGGCGACCGGTCTCACGCTGGTGGCGAACAGCCTGCGCCAGCCCGACACGCAGGATCCGCTCGGGCTGACGCGCGCGCAGGTGGAGCAGAACCCGCAGCAAGCGACGGCGACGGCGATCACCTTCAACACGCGCAAGACGATCGAGCACGACCAGGCGGGCGCGACGCTGGACCACGCGCTGTCCGGCGCCACGCGGCTGCAGGCGTCCGCCTGGACCGGCAGCCGCTTCGTCGAGCAGTTCCTCGCCATCCCTACGAACACGCAGGGTGCCGCGACGCACTCGGGCGGGGTGGTGAACCTCGATCGCAGCTTCGGCGGCGCCGCGCTGCGCGTGTTCAACGATGCGCAGCTGGGCGGCAAGGCGCTTCACCTCTCGGCCGGCGTCGAATACGAACAAATGAACGAGCACCGCCGCGGTTTCCTCAACATCAACGGCGTGCAGGGGTCGCTGAAGCGCGACGAGGACAACGTGGTTTCCAGCACCGACCTGTTCGCGCAGGCCGAGTGGAAATTCGCCGAGCGCTGGTCGGCGCATGCCGGGGTGCGCACCAGCCGCGTCGAATTCACTTCCGAGGACCATTTCATCGTTACGGGCAATGCCGACGACAGCGGCGCCCGGACCTACAGCGCCACCACGCCGGTGGCGGGCATCGTGTATCGCATAGATGCGGCTTCAAGTCTCTATGCCAACCTCGGCCGCGGCTTCGAGACGCCGACTTTCGTCGAACTGGCCTACCGCAATCCTCCCGCCACCGGCCTCAATTTCGCGCTCGAGCCTTCGCGCAGCCGCCACTTTGAGGCGGGCTACAAGCTCGTGAAGGCGGGGGTGGCGAGGGCCAGCGCCGCGCTGTTCGACGTCGAGACCAGCGACGAGATCGTCATTGACCAGTCGAGCGGGGGCCGCGCTACCTTCAAGAACGCCGGCCGCACCGAGCGCCGCGGCTTAGAGCTCGGCGCGGAATCGCTGCTTCCCGGACCGTTCGAGGCGCGCGCCGCGCTGACTTACCTGAGCGCCGAATTCCGCGACGGTTTCGCCACCGTGACCGGCACGCCGGCCGTGCCGGCGACGGTGGCGGCGGGCAACGTGCTGCCCGGGGTGCCGAAGACCCAGCTTTATGCCGAGGCCGCCTGGCGCCATGCGCCGACGGGATTCCGCGCCGCCGCTGAACTGCTTTACCGCGACCGGGTGGCCGTGAACGACATCAATTCCGAATTCGCCGACGCGTTCACTGTGCTCAACCTCGTGTTCGGTTTCCAGCAGCAAGCTGCGAAATGGCGCCTGAGCGAGTTCCTGCGCGTGGACAACGTGACCGACAAGGCCTACATCGGCTCGGTGGTGGTGAACGACGCCAACAACCGCTTCTACGAGCCCGCGCCGCAGCGCAACATTCTGCTGGGCGTGCAAGCGAGCCTGCAGTTCTAATCGCGTTGCAAAGCGACTAGACTCTGCGTCCGGCCGAGAGGAGAACGCGCATGAAGAGGACCCTGATTGCCGCAGCACTGCTCGCCGCCACGGCGGCCTACGCTCAACCCAATCCGCCGCCCATCTGGAAACAGGGCATGCCGCCCAGCATGGCCGATTCCAAGCTCGCGCCGCTCGCCGGCCGCAATACCGAGACGCCGGCCTCCGAGATCCCGATCGACAAGGTCAAGCTGCCCAAGGGCTTCACCGCCGAGATCTGGGCCACCGGCTTTCCCGGCGGGCGCGCCATGGCGCGCGGGGACTCGGGCAAGATCTACCTCGGCACGCGCGGCCTGGGCCGCGTCTACGAGGTGACCGACGAAGGCGGCCGCCGCACGGTTCGCGTGGTGGTGGACAAGCTCACGCAGCCCTCGGGCGTTGCCATGAAGGGCGGTTCGCTCTACGTGATGGCGATCGACAAGGTGCTGCGCTACGACGGCATCGAGAGCAATCCGGGCGTGCAGCCGGTGGACATGACCGCCGCGTTCAACCTGCCGCCGCAGCAGCACCATAACTGGAAGTACATCCGCTTCGGCCCGGACGGCAAGCTCTACGTGCCGTTCGGCGGGCCCTGCAACATCTGTGAGCCGCCCGCCGAGTACGCGCAGATCCGGCGCTACAACGCGGACGGTTCCGGCATGGAAGTGATCGCGCGCGGCGTGCGCAACACGCAGGGCTTCGACTTTCATCCGAAGACGGGCGAGCTGTGGTTCACCGACCACGGCCGCGACTGGATGGGCGACAAGGGGCCGGAGGACGAGTTGAACCGGATTTCCAAGGTCGGGCTCAACTTCGGCTTCCCCTACTGCCACGCCAAGGGCGTGCTCGACGCCGATTTCAAGAAGAAAGACGCGTGCAAGGGCGTGACCCTGCCGGTGACTACCATGGGGCCGCACGCGGCGGTGATGGGCGTGCTGTTCTACACCGGCAGCATGTTCCCGAAGGAGTACCAGAACACGATGTTCATCGCGCGCAAGGGCTCGTGGAACCGGACCGTCAAGTTCGGCTTCGACGTGGTCAACGTGCGGCCTTCGGCGGACGGCAAGAAGGCCAAGGTGACGCCGTTCATGACCGGGTTCCTGGAAGATCCGAAAGAAGCCAAGTTCTGGGGCCGCCCGGCCTACCTGCTGCAGATGCCCGACGGCGCGGTGCTGGTGTCGGATGAGCAACTGGGCGCGATCTACCGCGTCAGCTACAAGAAGAAGTAATGCGGCTTCGCCTCGAAGGGCGGTGGGCCTGGCTCACCGCCTTTTTTTTTATTGCACCCGCGCTGGCGCAGCCGCTGCCCGAGCGCCTGCCGCTATGCGCCGCCTGCCACGGCCCCGGCGGCAATTCGGCGATTCCGGGGACGCCTTCGCTTGCCGGGCAGCCGGCGATCTTCCTCGAGAACGAGCTGGTGCTGCTGCGCGAGGGAATGCGCGAGGTGCCGCAGATGGCAGCCGCGGTGCAGGGCCTGAAGGACGCGGAGATCCGCGCACTGGCGCGCTACTACGCGGCGCAAAAGCCCGCGGCGCCGCAAGGCAAGCCGGACCCGGCGCTGATGAAGCAGGGCACGGCGCTGGCGAAGAAGCTGCATTGCGGTTCCTGCCACGAGGCGGATTTCCGCGGCCGCGAGCAGATGCCACGCCTCGCCGCGCAGCGCGAGGAGTACCTGGTTGCCGCGATGAACGGCTACCGCCACTACACCCGCAAAGGCGGCGACACCGTGATGGCAGCGGCGCTGTACGGAGTCAGCGACGCCGATGTCAGGGTGCTAGCGAACTACCTTTCGCGCCTGCCGTAGGGTGGGCCATCAGCCCACCACATGGTGGGCCGTTGGCCCACCCTACGCGGCCTTCACGGCTGCCGGCCCGGCCTTGGAAATCAGCTCGCGCAGCACGTAGGGCAGGATCCCGCCGTGCTTGTAGTAGTCCACCTCGATCGCGGTGTCGATGCGCGACTTGACCTTCACTTCCTGGCGCGAGCCGTCGGCGCGCTGGATCGCCAGCGTCAACTCCTGCTGCGGCCGGATGTCCTCCAGCCCGAGCACGTCGATCCGCTCGTCGCCCTTGATGCCGAGCGACTGCGCCGAATCGCTGCCCAGGAACTGCAGCGGCAGCACCCCCATGCCGACCAGGTTGGAGCGGTGGATGCGCTCGAAGCTGCGCGCGATCACCGCCTTCACGCCGAGCAGCTGCGTGCCCTTGGCGGCCCAGTCGCGCGACGACCCGGTGCCGTATTCCTCGCCGCCGAACACCACGGTCGGCGTATGCTCGCCGATGTAGCGCATGGCGGCGTCGTAGATCGGCAGCTTCTCGCTCTTGTAAAGCGTGAGCCCGCCCTCGGTGCCGGGCAGCATCAGGTTCTTGATGCGCACGTTGGCGAAGGTCCCGCGCATCATCACCTCGTGGTTGCCGCGGCGCGCGCCGTAGGAATTGAAATCGGCCACCGCGACGTCGTGCTCCTGCAGGTAGATGCCGGCGGGGGAGGTGGGCTTGATCGAGCCCGCGGGGGAGATGTGGTCGGTGGTCACCGAATCGCCGAAGATGCCGAGGATGCGCGCGCCGGCGACGTTGCCGGTGCGCCCGGGCTTCATGGAGAAATCCTGGAAGAAGGGCGGCTCGGCGATGTAGGTGGATTTCGGCCAGCTGTACACCTGGCCGGAGGGCGCGGAGATTTTCTTCCACATCGGGTTGGCTTCGGCCAGGTTGCCGTACAGGCGCCTGAAGGTCGGCGCGTCCATCGCCAGCTTCATCAGCGCCTTCACCTCGTCGGCGCTCGGCCAGATGTGCCCGATGTACACGTCCTGGCCGTCCCTCGACTTGCCGAGCGGTTCCGTGCGCAGGTCCTTCAGCATGGTGCCGGCGATGGCGTAGGCCACCACCAGCGGCGGGCTGGCGAGGAAGTTGGCGCGGATGTTGGCGTGGATGCGCGCCTCGAAGTTGCGGTTGCCCGAGAGCACCGCGGCGCACACCAGGTCGTTCTGGACGATCGCCTCCTCGATCGGCTGCGCGAGCGGCCCTGAGTTGCCGATGCAGGTGGTGCAGCCGTAGGCGGCGACGTTGAAGCCGAGCTTCTCCAGGTAGGTCAGGAGCCCCGCCTTGGTCAGGTATTCGGTGACCACGCGCGATCCCGGGGCGAGGGAAGTCTTGATGTGCGGCTTCACCGTGAGGCCGAGCTCCACCGCTTTCTTGGCGAGCAGGCCCGCCGCGAGCAGCACCCCCGGGTTGGAGGTGTTGGTGCAGGAGGTGATCGCGGCGATCAGCACGTCGCCGTTGCGGATCTCGGTGCCGTCGTAGGTCTTGTAGGGCCGGGAGAGGTCCTCCGGCTTCCTGGCGAAGCCGTTCTCCGCCACGGGTTTCGAGAACAGCGATGTGAATGTCGCCTTTACACGATCCAGGTTGATGCGGTCCTGCGGCCGTTTCGGGCCGGCGAGCGAAGGCATCACGCTCGATAGGTCGAGCTCCAGCGTCTGGCTGTAGTCGATGTCGCCCGCTTTCGGCACGCCGAACATGCCCTGCGCCTTGAAGTAGGCGGCGAGGGCGTCGATTTCGGTGTCCGTGCGGCCGGTGCCCCTGAAGTACTCCAGCGTCTTGTCGTCCACCGGGAACAAGCCCATGGTGGCGCCGTACTCGGGCGCCATGTTGCCGATGGTGGCCCGGTCGGTGACATTGAGGGACGCAGTGCCTGCGCCGAAGAACTCGACGAACTTGCCCACCACCTTGGCCTTGCGCAGCATCTCGGTGACCGTGAGCACCAGGTCGGTCGCGGTGCAGGCGGGGTGCAGCTTGCCCTGCAGGTTCACGCCGACCACGTCCGGGGTGAGGATGTACACCGGCTGGCCGAGCATGCCGGCCTCGGCCTCGATGCCGCCCACGCCCCAGCCCACCACGCCGATGCCGTTGATCATGGTGGTATGGCTGTCGGTGCCGACCAGCGTGTCGGGGTAGTAGACGCCATCCTTCGATTTGTGCACTCCGCGCGCCAGGTATTCCAGGTTCACCTGGTGCACGATGCCGATGCCCGGGGGCACCACCTTGAAGGTGTCGAAGGCCTGCATGCCCCATTTCATGAACTGGTAGCGCTCCACGTTCCTGCGGAATTCCAGCTTCATGTTCAGGTCGAGCGCGTTCTTGGTGCCGTAGTGGTCGATCTGCACCGAGTGGTCCACTACCAGGTCCACCGGCACCAGCGGCTCGATGACCTTCGGCTCCTTGCCCATCTTCTTCGCCACGCCGCGCATCGCGGCGAGGTCGCACAGCAGCGGCACGCCGGTGAAGTCCTGCAGCAAGATGCGCGCCAGCACGAAGGGAATCTCCTCGGCGCGCGCCGCGTTCGGCTTCCAGCCCGCCAGTTCCCTCACGTGCGCCTCGGTGACCTTCTTGCCGTCGCAGTTGCGCAGCACGGACTCGAGCACGATGCGGATCGAGAGCGGCAGGCGCTCGATCTTCAGGTTCAGGGCCTTGCCCAGCTGCGGCAGGGAGTAGAACTTGCCCCCCTTGAGCGGCTGCAGCGTGTTGTGCAGGTTGTGCATGATCAATTTCCCTCTTTGAGTCGGATCCGTACGTCGTACACCAACATGCCTAGGCCACCATCAGGTCGACGAATTCGTTGACCGGCGTGGCCTCGAGCCGCGGCGCGTCCAGGCACAGCTCGAGGATCGCCCGCTGCTGCTTCTCCGGGAAGCGGCGCGCGAGATTGGTCCTGAACTTCTCCACCAGGACCGGCATGCCCTCCTTGCGCCGGCGCTGGTGGCCGATCGGGTACTCGCACACCACTTCCTTCAGCTTGGTGCCGTCCTTGAATACCACCGTCAGTGCGTTGCCGATGGAGCGCTTCTTCGGGTCGTGATAATCCTTCGTAAAGCGCTGGTCTTCGCGGCAGACGATCTTCGCGCGCAGCGCGTCGATGCGCGGATCCTTCGCCACCGCATCCTCGTAGTCGCCCGCGGTGAGCCGGCCGAAGAGCAGCGGCACGGCGACCATGTACTGGATGCAGTGGTCGCGGTCGGCAGGATTGTCGAGGGGCCCCTTCTTGTCGATGATGCGGATCGCCGCCTCGTGCGTGCGGATGGTGATTCTCTTGATGTGCTGGATCCGGTCCTTGACCAGCGGGTGCAGCTGCATCGCGCATTCGACCGCGGTCTGCGAGTGGAATTCCGCGGGGAACGAGATCTTGAACAGCACGTTTTCCATCACGTAGCTGCCGAAGGCGCGCTGGAACCTGAACGGTTTGCCCTTGAACAGCACGTCGTAGAAGCCCCAGGTCTTCGCCGTCAGCACCGACGGGTATCCCATCTCCCCGGTTTTCGAGATCAGCGCCAGGCGCACCGCGCGGCTGGTGGCGTCGCCCGCCGCCCAGCTTTTGCGCGAGCCGGTGTTGGGCGCGTGCCGGTAGGTGCGCAGGGACTGGCCGTCGACCCAGGCCTGGGAGACTGCATTCACCACCTGGTCGTAGCTGCAACCCAGCATCGGGGCGACGACCGCGGTCGAGGCCACTTTGACCAGCACCACGTGGTCGAGCCCAACGCGGTTGAACGAATTCTGCAGCGCCAGCACGCCCTGGATCTCGTGCGCCTTGATCATCGCGGTGAGGACGTCCTTCACCAGCAACGGTCGGCCATGGCGCGAAAGCCAGTCCGCGGTGGCGAGGATGCCGCCGAGATTGTCGGAAGGATGACCCCACTCTGCCGCCAACCACGTGTCGTTGAAATCCAGCCAGCGGATCATGGCGCCGATGCTGAACGCCGCCTGCACCGGGTCGAGCTGGTACCGGGTGCCGGGCACCTTCGCGCCGCGGGGCGTCACGGTTTCCGGGTCGATGGGCCCGAGCAGCTTGGTGCAGGCGGGATATTCGAGCGCCTCGAAGCCGCAGCCCAGCGTGTCCATCAGGCAGTAGCGCGCCGTGTCGTAGGCCTCGGCGCTGCGGATGGCGTACTTGGTTGCGTAGTCTGCGATCTTGACGAGAACCTGGTCGGGTTTGGGGCGGACGTTGGAGATGTGCGCGGACATCATTCTTTTTCGGCGAGGGGCTGGAAAGTGTACTCGGCGCCGCCGGAGCGTGGCGCGCGGCGCGCGGGCGGCGGCGCGACGCGCGCCGGATCCTTGTCCCACCAGGCGGCGCGGCCTTTCTTCTGCGACTCGATCTCCTCGGGATGCTGCGCCAGGTACTCGCGCATGAACTTGGTCAGCTCGGATTCGTACATCGTCACTTCCTGTCCTTGAGCGGCACCCAGCCGAGATTCTCCGGCCCGGTGTAGTTGGCGCTCGGGCGGATGATCTTGCCGTCGATCCGCTGCTCGACGACGTGCGCCGACCAGCCGCTGGTGCGCGAGATCACGAACAGGGGCGTGAAATGCAGCGTCGGCACGCCCATCCGGCTGTAGGAGACCGCGCTGAACCAGTCGAGGTTGGCGAACATTTTCTTTTCGGTCCACATCACCGACTCGATGCGCTCGGCGATCCGGTACTGCGTCATGTCGCCGGTTTCCTTCGACAGGCTCTCCGCGACCGCTTTGATCACCTTGTTGCGCGGGTCGCCGGTGGTGTATACCGGATGGCCGAAACCGATCACGATCTCCTTAGCCGCCATGCGCCGTCGGATGTCGGCCTCGGCTTCGTCCGCCGAGCGGTAGCGCTTCTGGATCTCGTCGGAGACCTCGTTGGCGCCGCCGTGCTTGGGTCCCCTCAGTGCGCCGATGCCGCCGGTGATGGCGGAATACATGTCGGAGCCCGTGCCGGCGATCACGCGGCAGGTGAAGGTGCTCGCATTGAATTCGTGCTCGGCGTACAGGATCAGCGAGGTGTGCATGGCGCGCACGTGCGACGGCGAGGGCGCCTTTCCGTGCAGCAGGCGCAGGTAATGTCCGCCGATCGAGTCATCGTCGGTCTGCGTCTCGATGCGCTTGCCGCCGTGCGCAAAGTGATGCCAGTACAGCAGCATCGAGCCAAAGCTGGCCATCAACCGGTCAGCGATGGAGCGTGCGCCTTCCACAGCGTGCGCCTCCGCCTCCGGCTCGAGCGTGCCGAGCACCGAGCAGCCGGTGCGCAGTACGTCCATCGCGTGCGCGGCGCGCGGGAGCTGCTCCAGCGCAGTCTTCAGCGGTTGCGGCAGGCCACGCAGCTTCTTCAGCTTGGCCTTGTAGGCCGCCAGTTCGGCCGCATTCGGCAGCTTCTCGTGCACCAGCAAGTGGGCCACTTCCTCGAATTCCGCCTGGTCGGCGAAATCCAGGATGTCGTAGCCGCGGTAATGCAGGTCGTTGCCGGTGCGCCCGACGCTGCACAGGGCGGTGTTGCCGGCGGCTACGCCCGAGAGCGCGACCGACTTCTTGGCCTTAGGAGCCTCTGGTGAAGAGCTCATCCAGTTTCCTCTCGTACGAGTGGTAATCGAGGAAATCGTACAGCTGGTCGCGCGTCTGCATCGCGCCGACGACGTCCTTCTGCGAGCCCTGGCGGCGCACTGTTTCGTAGACGGCGAGCGCCGCCTGGTTCATGGCGCGGAACGCCGACAGCGGATACAACGCGATCGCCACACTCGCCGAGCGCAGCTCCTCCAGTGTAAATAAGGGCGTGTTGCCGAACTCGGTGATGTTGGCGAGCACCGGCACCTTGGTTGCTTGTGCGAACTTTCGGAACATCGCCAGCTCGGTGACGGCTTCGGGAAAGATCATGTCGGCGCCGGCTTCGACGTAACTCACCGCGCGCGCGATCGCCGCCTCCAGCCCTTCGCCGGCCAGGCCGTCGGTACGCGCCATGACGACGAAAGAGGCGTCGGTGCGCGCGTCCACGGCGGAACGAATGCGATCACACATTTCTTGCACCGACACCAGCTCCTTGCCGGGGCGGTGCCCGCAGCGTTTGGCGCCGACCTGATCCTCGAGGTGCATCGCCGCCGCGCCGGCCTTGATCAGGGACCGCGTTGTGCGCCCGACGTTGAAGGCGCTGGCGCCAAAGCCGGTGTCCGCGTCCACCAGCAGGGGCAGGTCGCAGACGTCGGTGATGCGCCGCACGTCGATCAGCACGTCGTCGAGATTCGAGATGCCCAGGTCGGGCAGGCCCAGCGAGCCGGCGGCGACGCCGCCGCCGGAAAGGTAGATCGCCTTGTAGCCGGTGCGCTTGGCGATCAGCGCGTGGTACGCGAGGATCGTGCCGATCACCTGCAGCGGGCGCTCTTCGGCGAGCGCCTGCCTGAATTTGGCTCCCGGTGTCATGCGCCCAGCAGGTGTTTCACTGCGTCGCGCTCCTCGTGCAGTTCCTTCAGCGTCGCGTCCATGCGCTTGCGGCTGAAGTCGGACACCTCGATGCCCTTGACGATCTGGACCTGCCCGCCCCTGCAGGTCACGGGATAGCCGTAAAGCACGCCCTCGGCGATGCCGTAGCTGCCGTCGGCTGGAATGCCCATGCTCACCCAGTCGCCCTCGGGCGTGCCGAGCACCCAGTTGCGCAGGTGGTCGATCGCCGCGTTCGCCGCGCTGGCAGCGGAGGACAGGCCGCGCGCCTCGATGATCGCCGCGCCGCGCTTTTGCACGGTCGGAATGAAAACTGATTCCAACCAGGCCGGGTCGTTGATCATCGGCCAGACCTTTTTTCCCTCGCACTCCGCCTGGAACAGGTCCGGATACTGCGTGGCGGAGTGGTTGCCCCAGACCGTCACCTTTTTCACCGACGCGTTCGGCTTGCCGATCTTGTGCGCGATCTGGGAGGTGGCTCGGTTGTGGTCCAGGCGCATCATGGCCGTAAATTGCGCAGGCTTCAGGCTTTTCGCATTCTTCATGGCGATCAGGCAGTTGGTGTTGGCCGGGTTGCCGACCACCAGGACTTTCACGTCGCGCTTGGCGACCTTGCCGAGCGCCTGGCCCTGCGGGGCGAAGATCTTGCCGTTGGCCTCCAGCAGGTCCTTGCGCTCCATGCCCGGGCCGCGCGGCCTGGCGCCGACCAGCAGCGCCACGTCCACATCCTTGAAGGCGACCATCGGGTCGGATGTGGGGACCATGCCTTGCAGCAGGGGAAAGGCGCAGTCGTCCAGCTCCATCATCACGCCCTTCAGGGCCTTTTGCGCCTTCTCGTCCGCGATTTCCAGCAGTTGCAGAACCACCGGCTGGTCCTTGCCGAGCATGTCGCCGGCGGCGATGCGAAAGAGCAGCGAGTAGCCAATCTGGCCGGCGGCGCCGGTGACGGCGACGCGGACGGGCGCTTTGGACATGTGCCGGGGCTCCGGATGCAAAGGGAAATGACGCCTGCAATTCTACCGCAGGGCGCTGCAGAAACGCACTGCACAAAGGGAACTCAATCAATGCGCTACGGCGCTATAATCGTTATCGGTCGCCGCGAGCGCCCAGACTTCCCATGGCGAACACAACAATAAGAAAATCGAGGCCGAAGTACCTCAGCCTGACCGCGCTCCTGTTCGAAATCCGCCTGCCGCTTCCGGGCTGGGTGTCCATCCTGCACCGGATCAGCGGACTGCTCCTGTTCCTCGCCGTCCTCTGGCTGCTGTTCATGCTCGACCGCAGCCTCGCCTCCGAGGCGGGCTTCGAGTCGGTGCGCCGCACCGCCGGCTTGCCGCTGGTCAAGATCTCGCTGCTGGTCCTGATCTGGGCCTACTGCCACCATTTCTCCGCCGGCATCCGCTGCCTGTTCCTCGACCTGGACAAGGGCGTGGACCAGGCCACCGCCCGGCTCACCAGCGTCATGGTGTTCGTGGCGAGCCTCGCACTGACCGCGTGGCTGGGAGTAAAGCTGTGGTAGAGCGCGTCGTCACCGGGGCGCACTACGGGCTGCGCGACTGGCTCGCGCAGCGCATCACCGCCGCGATCATGGCGGTGTACACGGTGATCCTGCTGGCGGTGCTGATCGGCGGCGTGCCGATCACCTATCCGGTGTGGAAGGACCTGTTCGCGCAAGGCTGGATGCGCGTCGCGACGCTGCTGTTCGCGGCGAGCCTCGGCTGGCACGCCTGGGTCGGCATGCGCGACATTCTGATGGACTACGTGAAGCCCGCGGGCGTGCGCCTGACCCTGGAAGTGGCGGTGCTGCTGGTGATCGCCGGCTACCTCGGCTGGACCGTACAGATCCTCTGGAGATGAGCCTGGCGCTTCCGGTCCGCAGGTTCGATGCGATCGTGGTGGGGGCGGGCGGCTCGGGCCTGCGCGCGGCGCTGGAACTGGCGCGCGCAAACCTCAAGGTGGCGGTGCTGACCAAGGTGTTCCCGACGCGCTCGCACACGGTGGCAGCCCAGGGCGGCATCGCCGCGCCGCTGGCCAATTCCACCGAGGACAACTGGCACTGGCACATGTACGACACCGTGAAAGGGTCGGACTACCTCGGCGACCAGGATGCGATCGAGTACATGTGCCGGCGCGCGAACGAGGTGGTGGTCGAGCTCGAGCACATGGGCATGCCTTTCGACCGCCTGGAGAACGGCAAGATCTACCAGCGCCCCTTCGGCGGCCACACGCAGGACTTCGGCAGCGCCAAGATGGCGATGCGCGCCTGCGCCGCCGCCGATCGCACCGGGCACGCGATGTTGCACACGCTGTACCAGCAGAACGTGCGCGCCAGCACCCAGTTCTTCGTGGAGTGGATGGCGCTCGATCTGATACGCGACCCGCAGGACGGCGCCGTGGTGGGCGTGACTGCGCTGGAGATGGAGACCGGCGAGGTCTCGATTTTCCAGGCGAAGGCGACGCTGTTCGCGACCGGCGGCTCGGGGCGCATGTTTCACAGTTCGACCAACGCCTACATCAACACTGGCGACGGCCTGGGCATGGCGGCGCGCGCCGGGATCCCGCTGCAGGACATGGAGTTCTACCAGTTCCATCCGACCGGCGTTTACGGCGCCGGGGTGCTGATCACCGAAGGCGTGCGCGGCGAAGGCGGCTACCTGCTCAACAAGGACGGCGAGCGCTTCATGGAGCGCTACGCGCCCAACAACAAGGATCTGGCCAGCCGTGACGTGGTGTCGCGCGCCATGACGACCGAGATCAAGGAAGGGCGCGGGTGCGGTCCCGACGCCGATCACGTGCTGCTCAAGCTCGATCACCTCGGCCCGGAGGTGATCAACCAGCGGCTGCCCGGGATCCGCGAGATCTCGATCAAGTTCGCGAACGCCGATCCGATACGCGAGCCGATCCCGGTCGTGCCGACCGCGCACTACCAGATGGGTGGCATCCCGGCCAACACCATGGGCCAGGTCGTGGTGCCGGAAGGCGCCAGCCACGAGGCGATCGTGCAGGCCTTCTACGCCGCGGGCGAGTGCTCGTGCGTCTCGGTGCATGGTGGCAACCGCCTCGGCTGCAACTCGCTGCTCGACCTGCTGGTCTTCGGCAAGTCCTCGGGCGAGCAGATGACGAAGGATCTGCGCGCCTTGCCGCGGCCGCAGCGCAATCTCCCGCGGGACGCGGGCGAGTTGTCGCGTGCGCGCCTGGCGCGGCTCGAGTCGGCGGGCTCGGGCGAGCGCGTGGCGGACGTCGCCAACGATCTGCGCAGGACCATGCAGGCGCACTGCGGCGTGTTCCGCTTTCCCGATATGCTGGCGTCCGGCGTAGCGAAGATGCAGGAGATCGCCTCCCGCGTCGGCCGTGTCTTCATCGCGGACAAGTCCAGGGTGTTCAACACCGCGCGCATCGAGGCGCTGGAACTCGACAACCTGGTCGAGTCGGCGCTCGCGACCGTGGTCTCGGCGGGCGCGCGCAAGGAGTCGCGCGGCGCCCACGCGCGCGCGGATTTCCCGGAGCGCGACGACAGGAACTGGATGAAGCACACGCTCTGGACCAAGGAGGGCAACCGGCTGGCCTACAAGCCGGTGCACCTCAAGCCCCTCACCGTGGAGACCTTCGAGCCCAAGGTACGCATCTACTGATGAAACTTTCCATTTACCGCTATGACCCGGACAAGGACCTGCGTCCTACCATGAAGGACTACGTCGTCGAGCTGGAGCATGCGGACCGCATGCTGCTCGATGCGCTGGTAAAGGCCAAGGTGCAGGACGACTCGTTGTCGTTTCGCCGCTCCTGCCGCGAAGGCGTGTGCGGCTCCGATGCCATCAACATCAACGGCAAGAACGGCCTCGCCTGCATCACCAAGGTCGCCGAGCTGCCCGAGCACGTGACCCTGCGGCCGCTGCCGGGGCTGCCGGTGATCCGCGACCTGATCGTGGACATGACGCAGTTCTTCAAGCAGTACCACTCGATCAAGCCCTACGTCATCAACCACGACGCGCCGCCCGAGCGCGAGCGGCTGCAGTCGCCGGCGCAGCGCGAGGAGCTGAACGGCCTTTACGAGTGCATCCTGTGCGCCTGCTGCTCGACCGCCTGCCCGTCGTTCTGGTGGAACCCGGACAAGTTCGTGGGACCCGCGGGCCTGCTGCAGGCCTACCGCTTCATCGCCGACTCGCGCGACCAGGCCACCGGCGAGCGCCTCGACAACCTCGAGGACCCCTACCGGCTGTTCCGCTGCCACAGCATCATGAATTGCGTGGACGCCTGCCCCAAGGGCCTCAACCCGACCCGGGCCATCGGTAAGATCAAGGAAATCATGGTGAAGAGAGCCGTCTGATGGATCGAGCGGCGCGCGACAGGCTGAGGTGGAAATGCCGCCGCGGGCTGCTGGAGCTCGACCTGGTGCTGGAACGGTACCTGCGCAGCAACCCGGAGGACGCGGAGCTGTCTGAACTCCTGGACCTGCCGGACAACGACCTTTGGAACATCGTCAGCGGGCGCAGCGACCGCTACGATGGCAGGTTCAGCGGCATCGTGGCGCGGCTGCGCGCCGGCTAGAAAGGGGACGTCATGGACAAGAAGGCCACTCTCACCCTGCCCGACGGCAAGAAGCTCGAATTCCCGGTCATGTCGGGAAGCATCGGGCCGGACGTGGTGGATATCCGTACGCTGTACGGCAAGTCCGGCGTATTCACCTACGACCCGGGGTTCCTCTCGACCGCGAGCTGCAACTCGAGCATCACCTACATCGACGGCGACGCGGGCGTGCTGCTGTACCGCGGCTACCCGATCGAGCAGCTGGCGCAGCACTGCGACTTCCTCGAGGTCTGCTACCTGCTGCTGAACGGCGAGTTGCCCGACGCCAAGCAGAAGCACGAATTCGTCAGCATCGTCACCCACCACACCATGGTGCACGAGCAGCTGGCGCGCCTGTACCAGGGGTTCCGGCGCGACGCGCACCCGATGGCGGTGATGGTGGGCGTGGTCGGCGCGCTGTCGGCGTTCTACCACGACGCGCTCGACATCAGCGATCCCCAACACCGCACCATTTCGGCGTTCCGCCTGATCGCAAAGATGCCGACCATCGTCGCCATGTCCTACAAGTACTCGATCGGCCAGCCGTTCGTCTACCCGCGCAACGACCTGTCGTACACCGCCAATTTCATGCGCATGAGGTTCGCGGTGCCGGCGGCGGAATTCAAAGTCAACGATGTGCTGGTGCGCGCGCT
>JBGQFF010000006.1:0-49354 GCA_041496745.1 Gammaproteobacteria bacterium | reverse complement strand
TTGGTCCACCGCACCGTGCGCGCGCGCCGTGGCTTCGTTCAGGATTCCCATGGTGCTTCTCCCGGTTGAACTTCCAATATCAAGGCTACGGCGCAAAGCGCGCGACGTATGTACGTTGACGCACCGATTACGCGCCCTCCGGTGGTCACAATGCGAAATGTTCCGCGTGATCGTGCCTGCTGTTTCGTCCGCGCTGTGTCAGGCGAAGTTCGCTGCTTGCGAGACCACCACCTCCGGCGGCGCGGTCGGCGCCAATCGCCCGGCGTGGCGTGCGCTGTGCGCCGCAGCCGCCGTCGTGGTGCTCTTCGGCGCGGCCGGCATTGCGCTCGACGTGGCCTGGGTTCCTGGCTGGACCAGCATCGATGCGGAAGCAGTTACCCTGCCGGCGCAGGTTGAGATCCCGGTCCAAGCCGTGCGGCGCTGCCCGCACTGCGGCTGGATCGAGTCGAAGCGGGAGATCCTTCCGGGCGTCGCGGATCCTCACGCCCCTCAGGTCTACGAATACACGCTGCGCAAGGCTGACGGCTCGAGCAGCGTATTCCAGCAGGCGCTTCCTGTCCGCTGGCGCCTCGGAGAGCGACTGATATTCATCGACGGCGCGGACGCGCTCGCGGCGCCGGCAGCGGCCGGCAGCTAGAGGAACTAAGCCCAGGAAAGAAAAAGCCCGGGACGGGGTCGCCGTCGCCGGGCTGGGTGTTGCAGGCATTCGGCGGGGGAGGGAGGGGTGCCGAATACCCACCGCAATCATCGCCCCCCGGCGCCGGTCGGTCTGTGCACTAGCGTACACAAGCGAACGGCTGGTGCAGTTTCATCTCAGGCGAATATCGCCGAACAGCCCGAGAATGCCGACGACGATGAGGTAGGCCGCGACGATGTAGTTCAGCAGGCGCGGCACGACCAAGATGAGGATCCCGGCAACCAGCGATACCAGGGGCGCAAGGCTCAACGTGATGTTCATGGACTCTCCTTTGCGCAGTGCGATCCGCGCTGGCGCGATGTTCTTCCTGAACGGGCCCGCCTTCGGTTCGCTAACGCACGGAAAGCCTCCGGCCGAGGCAGATAATAGTTGCTATAGGGAATCCGCCAGGGGCACGATGAACCACCATCCTGCGAATGCCGTGAGAACATCCGGAGACCGGTTGACAGCGCTGGCCGGCTGCGGCGACACCGCCAGCCTGCGATCCGCGGTCAGCGAGCTTTGCGCCGAATTCGGCAAGGTCACGCGCATCGACATATTGACCATGTCCGAGGCCGAGAAACGGCAGGCGCTGTGCTTTCTGCGGCTCGAGTCTGCAGCCCAGGAGCGGCAGCTGATGACGAACCTTGGCGCCTCCCGCTTCGGCGACGATCTGCTGGTCATCGTCGATCTTGCGTCGATGTAGCCTGATTGCCGTTGGCGGCCATCGCTCGGCCCTGACCTCGCGAGCTCGACTCAGCGCACCAGCTGGTTGATCTGGATGATCGGCAGCAGGATAGCGAGCACGATCAGCAGCACCACGGTACCCATCACCAGGATCATCACCGGCTCGAGCAGCGTGAGGAACACCGCCAGGCGCCGTTCGAGCGCCTGGGTTTCGAGGCTTGCGGCGCGGTTGAGCATCTGCTCGAGCTTGCCGCTGACCTCGCCGCTCGCGACGAGGTGGACCAGCAGCGGCGGAAAGGTCCGCGTTTCGCCGAGCGCGCGGGCGAGGCTCATGCCCTCGCGCACCCGTTCGATCGCGTGCTCGACGGCCTCGCGCAGCACCATGTTGCCCATCACCCGCGCGCCGGATGCCAGCGCGGCGAGCAGGGGCACGCCACCGCCGACAAGAATGGCGAGCGTGCTGGCGAAGCGCGAGGTATCGACGCCGCGGATCAGCGGCCCGATCCAGGGCAAGCGCAGCAATAGTACGTGCCAGCGGCGCCTGGGCGCGTCGCGGCGCAGTGCCATGCGGGCGGCGAACGCGCCGGCGACGCCGGCCAGCGCGAGAAACGGCCAGGCCGCACGCAGGAACCCGCTCAGCCCGATCAGCGCGCGCGTCAGCCAGGGCAGGGCTTGCCGCGACTGCTGGAACACCTGCACCACCTGGGGCACGACATACACCAGCAGGCCGCCGACGATGGCGATTGCCACGACTGCGACGAGGATCGGGTAGAGCAGCGCGAGGCTGGTTTTCTGCCGCAATGCCTGGCGCGCGTCAAGATAGTCGGCAAGATGCTGCAGCACGGTCGGCAGCGCGCCCGACTCTTCGCCGCCGTGCGCGAGCGCCCGGTAGAACTCGGGAAAGCTCCTGGAATAGCTGCCAAGGGCGCCGGCAAAGGAGGCGCCGGCCATGATCTCCGCCTTGACTCCGGCGAGCACGTCGCGCGTCAGAGGCGCCTCGGCCTCCTCGATGAGCGCCACGAGCGCCTGCTCCATCGTCAGGCCGGAGGCGAGCAGCGTCGCCATCTGCCTGGTGAGGAGGCTGAGCTCGGCCGCCGAGATGCCGCGCGCCCAGGGCTGGCGCGCGCGTTGGTGAACCTTGTCGAGCGCGGCGGGCAGCAGACCCTGCGCGCGCAACTGCGTCCTCGCCTCGCGCGGCGTATCGGCCTGCACCACCCCGGAAACCGAGCGGCCGGCGGCGTCGAGCGCCCGGTAGCGGAAGGCTTCCATGGCGCGGCGGCTTCCCTCCTATTCTCCCGTCACCCGGACCGCTTCTTCCAGGCTGATCACGCCCGCCAAGGCCCAGCGCATGCCGTCTTCGCGCAACGATTTCATGCCGCGGGCGACGACGTGCGCGCGCAGCGCCTGCTCGGAGGCGCGGTCGTGGATCAGGCGCCGCAGGTCGTCATCGACCGTCAGCAGCTCGTAGATGCCGGTGCGGCCGCGGTAGCCAGAGCGGTTGCAGGCCGGACAACCCTGCGCCGAATAGAACGTTGTGCCGTCGCGAACGAAGGGCTTGCGGCATTCCAGGCAGAGGCGCCGCACCAGGCGCTGCGCAGCGACGCCGATCAGGCTGGAGGCGAGCAGGAACGGCTCGACGCCCATGTCCACCAGCCGCGTGACCGCGCTCACCGCATCGTTGGTGTGCAGCGTGGCGAACACCAGGTGCCCGGTCAGGCTCGCCTGCACCGCGATCTGCGCCGTCTCCAGGTCGCGGATCTCGCCGATCATCACCACATCCGGGTCCTGGCGCAGGATGGTGCGCAGCGCGCGCGCGAAGCTCATGTCGATGCGGGCGTTGATCGGTGTCTGGCTGATGCCGTCGAGGTCGTATTCGATCGGGTCTTCCACGGTCATGACGTTGAGCGCGGCGGTATCGAGCCGCGACAGCGCCGCATACAGCGTGGTCGTCTTGCCCGAGCCGGTCGGCCCGGTGACCAGCACGATGCCGTGCGGCTCCTTGATCAACCGGTCCATGTGCTCGAGCGTTGCGGCATCCATGCCAAGCTGCGTGAGATCGAGCCGCCCGGCCTGCTTGTCGAGCAGGCGCAGCACCACGCGCTCGCCGTGCCCGGTCGGGATCGTCGACACGCGCACGTCGACCGGCTTGCCGGCCACGCGCAGCGCGATGCGGCCGTCCTGCGGCAGCCGCTTCTCGGCGATGTCGAGCTGCGCCATGATCTTGAGGCGCGACACGATCGCGCCGTGCAGCGCGCGCGCCGGCTCGATCAGGTCGCGCAGTGTGCCGTCGATGCGCAGCCGCACCACCGAGCGGGTCTCGAACGCCTCGAAATGGATGTCCGAGGCGCCGTCGCGCAGCGCCTGGGTCAGCAGCGCGTTGATCAGCCGGATCACCGGCGCGTCGTCCTGGCTGTCGAGCAGGTCCGCGATCTTCGGGATCTCCTGCAGCAGCCGCGACAGGTCGACGTCCTGCGACAGGTCGTCGGCGAGCGCCGCCGCCCCGGCGGCCGACCCGTTGTAGGTCGCGGCGATGAGCTCCTCGAACTCCTCCGCGCCGACGCGCCGCGCGCGCAACGGCACGCCGAGCGCGCGCCGCAGCTCGGCGAGCGCACCCGCGTGGGCGCCCGCGCGCACCGCGACCTCGGCGGACTCGGCGCCGACGGCGCCGACCACGACGCCATGGGCCTTGGCAAACGCGTAGGGAATCATCGCGGCGGCAGGGTCGGCGGTTCCATGTCGGGAAGCGGCGGGTTGGGCGGGGGTGCCGCCTTGATCTGCTCGCCGAGGATGTAGTCGTAGCGCGACCCTGTGAGCGACTCCGCGCTCTTCGCGTCGCGCAGCACCGTCGGGCGCAGAAACACCATCAGGTTGGTCTTGGTACGCGAGCGCGTCTTGTAGGTGAACAGCGCGCCGAGCAGCGGGATGTCGCCGAGCACCGGAACTTTCTCGAAGCCATCCTTCACCGAGTCTTGGATCAGCCCGCCGATCACCACGATCTGCCCGTCGTCCACCAGCACCATCGATTCGACGGCGCGCTTGTTGGTGGTCACCCCTGCGGGGTTGACCGTTGTCGCATCGACACTTGAGACTTCCTGGTAAATTTGCAGCCGCACCGTGCCGCCCTCGGAGATCTGCGGCTTCACCCGCAGCGTCAGGCCGACATCGCGCCGCTCGACCGTCTGGAACGGGGTCGGCGTCGTAGCGGCGCCCGACAGCGCGTATTGTCCGGTGATAAAGGGCACGTTCTGGCCGATGATGATTCTCGCCTCTTCGTTGTCCAGCGTGAGCAGGGTCGGCGTGGACAGGATGTTGGCATTGCTGTCGGTTTCGAGCGCGCGCACGAGAACGCCAAGGTTGATAATCTCGCCGATGCCGGGGATCGTGACCACGCCCTTGATCACGCCGATGTTGAGGCCGCGGCCGGCCGAGCCGGGGTTTGCCGAGATGCCCAGAATGTTCTGGCCGGCGCCGCCGAAGTTCGTGCCGCCGAAGGCGTGCGTGCCGCTCTTTGCCGCGCCGCTCAGGTCCTGCCACTGGATTCCGAATTCGGCGGCCTTCTCGGCCGTGATCTCCGCGATCAGCGCCTCCACGTAGACCTGCGCCCGCCGCACGTCGAGCTTGTCCAGCGCCGCGCGCAGGTTGTTGTAGATCGCATCGGGCGCGTTGATGAGGATCGAGTTGGTGGCCGGATCGGCCTGGATCATACCGGGCGACAGCGCAACGGCTTGGGGTCCGGGCAAGGCCGGCAAGGAGGGCGGCGGCGTGCCCGCGGGCGATGCTGCGACAGGAAGGGCCATGGACCGGGGCGCCGCCGCGGGAACAGCCTCTCCCAGGTAGATCGCGCGCAGCGTCTCGGCCACCTTCACCGCTTCGGCGTTCTTCAGATACACGACGTGCAAGTTGCCCGCAGCGCTGGTCGGCGAGTCGAGCATCGCGGCCAGGGTGCGCAGGCGGGTGATGCGCGACGGGTTGTCCGAGCGCGCGACCAGGCTGTTGGAGCGCACATCCGCTACCACGCTCAGTCGCTGCGAGCCGTCGGCCGCGCCGGCCGCTGCCTGCGCCTGCTCGGCGAACAGGCGGTTGACCATCAGCGCGACATCGACTGCTGAAGCATGGCGCAGCGGGATTACCACCGGGTCGGTGCCTCCCGGCTGGTCGATCGAGTCGATGATCCTGCCGATGCGCTGCAGGTTGCCGGCGTAGTCCGTGATCACCAGCGTGTTGCTCGCCGGATAGACGGTGATCGTGTTCGCGGGGGCGATCAGCGGGCGCAGGATCGGCAGCATCTGTGCCGCCGATTCGTACTTGAGCGTGAATACCTGGGTCTGGATCTGGTCGCCGGCGGCGCGCGGCCGCTCGCCCGGGCCGACGGTGCGCCCCGGGTGGATTTTGGCGTCGGCCTCCGGAACGATCTTGACCACGCCGCGGTCCTCGACGGCGGCGTAGCCCTGCAGCCGCAGCGCCGAGAGGAACACTTCGTACACCAGGGCACGCGCCATCGGCCGCGCCGAGACGATGTTGACGCTGCCCTTCACGCGCGGATCGAGGACGAAGTTCCTGCCCGTGATCTCGCTCACCGCCTTCACCACGCCCTCGATGTCGGCATTGACGAAGTTGAGCGTCACCATATCGGGCTCGGCGGATTGCGCCTGCGCCAGGCCAGCCAGGGCCGCCATGGCGATCGAAATCAGTGCGGCGCGCAGCTTCATTTTCTGTCCTTCCCCGGCCAGGCGAGCGTCTCGCGCGCGCCGTTTCGTTCCAGGATGATGTAATCCGCGTGGACTTCCGCGAGCCGCAGGCCCGGTTCGACGTCTTCGCCTTGCAGCACCGCGACCGTTTTCTTTGCATCCAGCCGCAGCACCGCGTGCCCGCGCCGGCCGGCCGATGCGGCCACAATGCCCATCAGGCGGACCGCGTTTGACGCCGCGGCAGCTGCGCCCGGGCCGGGTTTCACGCTGCCGAACAGCCCGTCCGCGGACGACGCTCGACCGGCAGCCTCCGCTGCGGCCGGAGCGCGCGGCGCGGGAGGCGGCGCGAGCCACGCCCAGCTCCAGTACGCGAGCACCACGCCAAGCAGCACCAGCGCGGCGAGGGTTGCGAGAGATGCCGCTTTCTTCAAACGCATGCCTCCCGCTAGATGGCGCAAATCTTATGACGGGTACAATGGGCCGTATGTGCGGTAGCGTACAGCCGCTTCCGGAGCAAGGGCATAATAGAGTGTTGGAGGTTGAAATGCGAATGCCGCACCTGCGACGTGGCTTCACGTTGCTCGAAGTGATGGTGGTGGTCGTCATTCTGGGCATTCTCGCTGCCCTCGTAGTGCCCAAGATCATCAGCCGCCCGGACGAGGCGCGGGCCATTGCCGCGAAGCAGGACGTCGCGAGCCTGATGCAGGCGCTCAAGCTCTATCGGCTCGACAACCAGCGCTACCCCACCACCGAACAGGGACTGCAGGCGCTTGTCGCGCGGCCGGCGTCAGCGCCGCTGGCGCCCAACTGGAAGGCCGGCGGGTATGTCGAGCGCCTGCCGCTGGACCCCTGGGGCAATCCTTACCAGTACCTCAATCCCGGCGTGCGCGGTGAGATCGACGTTTTCAGCATGGCCGCCGACGGCGCGCCCGGCGGAGAGGGCAACGATGCCGACATCGGTTCCTGGAACCTCTAGCCGCCGGGGTTTCACACTCATCGAGCTGCTGGTCGTGCTGCTGATCATGGGCCTGTGTGCCGGGCTGGTCGGCGCGCTGGTGCGTCCCGACGATCGCGCGGTGCTGCGCGTCGAGGCCGAGCGGCTGTCGGAACTGCTCGATCTCGCGGCAGTCGAGGCGCGCCTTACCGGCATCACTGTCGCCTGGGTCGCCGACGCGACCGGTTACCAGTTCTGGCAGCTGCGCGAGGACACCGGTTGGTCCGAGGCGCGCAACGATTCCCTGCGCGCGCGCAGCCTGCCGCCGGGAATGGCGATCTCTGACCTGCGGATCGAAGCCATGCGGCCGCCGGTCGGCATGCGCCTCGAATTCGGCCCGCATGGCTCGCTGGCTTACGACTTCCAGATGTCGCTGGGCGAAGCGCGTTACGCCGTCACCGGCTCTCCGCTCGGCGAGGTGCGCATTGATTCGTCGCCCGATGCAACACGCTAGGCCCTGCCGAGGGTTCACTCTGGTCGAGGTGCTGGTCGCGCTTGCCATCGTGTCGATCGCGCTGCTGGCTGCGTTGCGCGCCGCCGGCCAGGGTACGGCGGCGGTCGGGGAGTTGCGCTTGCGGCTGTTCGCCGGCTGGGTCGCCGAGAACCGGCTCGCCGAGCACCGCGCCCGGGGCGACTGGCTGGCGCTCGGCATCGGCCGCGGCACGCAAAGCCAGGCCGGCGTCGAGTTCGTCTGGCGCGAAGAGGTGATCGCCACGCCCAACCCGGCATTTCGCCGCGTCGACGTGTTCGTATCCGCGCCGGCGGAAGAATCGCGCGCGCTGGCGCGCCTCACCGGATTCGTGGTGCAGCCGCCGCCGGGAAGCAAATGACCGGGAAGCAAGCGAGGCAGGGCGGCTTTACGCTGATCGAGCTGATGAGTGCTCTGCTCATCTTGTCGCTGCTCGCCGTGATGTCGTTCCGCGGGCTGGGAGCGGTGCTCGATGCGCGCGATCAGGTCAGGCAGGAGACGCAGAAGTGGAAGAGCGTGGCGGCGTTTTTTTCGCGCTTCCAGCGCGATGTGCAGCTCTCGGCGCCGCGCCCCGTGCGCGCCGCGTCCGGCGCGGCGCCCGCGTGGCGCGGCCAGGCCGGCGCCGGCGCGGAGTTCAGCCGGTTCGCCTCGGCAGAGGGCCTGGACGCGGCGCGGCGGGTCGCGTACCGGCTGAATGAGAACCAGGAGATTGAAATCTTGCTGTGGCCGGGTCTCGACGTCGCCCCCAACGCACAGCCCGCGCGCTACGCCGTGCTTTCCGAGGTGGCGACGTTCGAGCTGCAATACCTCGAACCCGAGCTCACGTGGGTCGACGCGTGGCCCCGTTCGGAGCGCGACCCGCCGCTGCCGCAGGCGGTGCGGCTGCGCATCGAGCTCGCTTCGGGCGAGGAGCTGGTGCGCGTGTTCGCGCTGAAATAATGAGCGCCGCCGCGAGAAAGAGACACCGCGGCGTCGCCGTGGTGCTCGCCATGGGGGTGGTCGCACTCGCCGCGATCGCTGCGGCGGCGATGCTCGCCTCGCAGAGCACCTGGTCGCGGCTTGCGGAGCTCAGCTCCGAGCATGTCCAGGCGCAGGCGCTGGTGCGGGCCGGCGTCGATTGGGCGCGCGCCCTGCTGAGCGACGATCGACGCAGGAGCAACGTCGACCACCTGGGCGAGCCCTGGGCGCTGCGACTGCCGCCGGTGCCGGTGGATAACGGGGAGCTCGCCGGCCAGATCGACGACCAGCAGGGCGCGTTCAATTTGAACAACCTGGTGCGGAACGGCGCGGTCAGCCCTGCGCACCTCGCGCAGTTCCGGCGGCTCCTGCAGATCCTGGGTTTGCCCGACGCCCTCGCCGGCGCGCTCGCCGACTGGCTCGACGCCGACAACGAGCCGCAGGCGCAGGACGGCGCCGAAGACGGCTACTACCAGGCGCAGCAACCCCCTTACCTCGCCGCCAACCGCGCGCTCACCGATGTCGCCGAGCTGGCGCTGGTGCGCGGCTTCGACGAAGCCGTGCGCGCGCGCCTGCGTCCGTTCGTCACTGCGCTGCCCCGCTTCACCGCCGTGAACGCGAACACAGCTTCGCCCGAAGTCCTTGCCGCAGTGGTCGAAGGCCTGGGCCTGGACGGCGCCCGCGCGCTGGTCGCGCAGCGCGAGCGCGCCTATTTTCGCAACTGGTCCGACTTCTTCAACCAACTCCCCCCCGGACTCATCGTGCCCACAGAAAACATCTCGGTGAGCAGCGATTACTTCCTGGCGAGCGTGCGCGTGAGCATCGGCGGCGCGCAGGCGCGCGGCACCGCGCTGCTCGCGCGGGAGGGGGCGGGATGGCCCGCCGTGGTGTGGAGAAAATACCCATGAGCCTGCTGCGCATTTACGCGCCGCTCGGGGAGGCGCCGTTGCGCTGCGAGTGGGTGCTCATCGACGAGCGGCGATCGATGCAGGGCGAGGGCACGCTCGCCGAGCTGCCGCGCGGTGCGGATCGCGTCCAGCTCGTCATTCCCGCGGCGCAGGTGCTGATCGCGCGAGCGAAATTGCCGCAAGGCGCGCGCCGGCGCGCCGGACCGGTGCTGGCGTTCGCGGTCGAAGTGGCTAGCGCGGCGGAGCCCGACGCGAACCAGGTGAGCTGGCTCGGCGCTGCGGGGGACGCCGATGCGCTTGCGGTGGTCGACAAGCAGGGACTGAAGCGCTGGCGCGATGCGCTCGAGGCCGTCGGCCTGCGCGCAACCGAGGTGCACGCCGAGACCCTGCTGTTGCCGCACTCGAGCGGCGAGTGGAGCCTCGCCTGGAACGGCGGCGAGGGGTTCGTGCGCACCGGGGAATTCGAAGGCGCGGCAACCGATGGCGGGGATCAGGCATCGCCGCCGCTTTCGCTGCGCATGCTGCTCGAGGAAGCTCAAGCGCGCGGCGAGGCGCCTCGCGCCATCGCGGTCTATGTCACGGCGCCCGGGGCGGCGCCGGATCTCAAGCGATGGGAACTTGCGCTCGGCGTGCCGATGCGCCTGCTGGGACCGTTGGACTGGCGCATGGCGCCGGCACAGGCGGGCATCGGCCTGGCGCAGGAACGCCGCCGTTGGCGCATGACCGCTGCGGCGCTGGCCAGCCTGCGGCCGGCAGCCTGGATCGCCGGCGCGGCCCTTGCCATCCACGGGGCTGCGCTGATTGCCGATTGGATGCTGCTCGGCAGCGAGCAGCGAGCTGTGCGCGCTCAGATGGAGGCGCGCTTTCGCCGCGCCTTTCCCGATGCCGTCGCCGTCGCGGACCCGGCGCTGCAGATGCGCCGCCAGCTCGCCGCGGCGCGCCATCGGGCCGGTGTGCCCGACGGCGGCGACTTCGCACCGATGATCGAGAAGGTCGCCACCGGGCTGAAGGATCTGCCCGCGGGCGCGCTGCGCACCGTGTCCTACGAGAGCGGGCGTATGACCCTCGAGCTTGCCGCGACCGAAGAGGCGGCGCTGCGCCGCATCGTGGCGCGCCTGACGCAGACGGGATTGATCGTCGACGTCACCGGGACAAAGCTGATCACCGTGCGCGCCTTATGAAAGCCGCGCTGCGCAGAGCCTGGGAGTCGCGCGCGCCGCGCGAGCGCATGGTCATTGCCGTGCTGGCCGCAGTGCTGGGCGCTGCTGCCTACCTATTGGTGCTGCACTCGGCGGACCGGGCTCGCGGGCCGTTGCGCGCGAGCGTCGCGGCGCTGCGCACGCAGGCGGCGCTCCTCGAGCAGCAGGCGGCCGAGCACGAGCGCCTGCGCGCAACGGCAGCGCCACCTGCCTCGCCGACCGATCTGCGCACGCTGGTACAAGCACGGGTTGACGCTGCCCGCCTGTCCGGCGCGCTGACGCGCATCGATACCCCGGACGCCGATCACGTGCACGTCACCTTCGGCGCCGTGTCCTTTGCCGACTGGCTCGGCTGGATCGCGGCGCTGCAAGCGCAGCACCTGCGCCTCGAAGCGGCGCGCGTCGAAGCCCTGTCCGCGCCAGGCATGGTCAGCGCGACGGCGACGCTCTCCCGCACCAGAGCACAGTAATGCGTTGGACCGCGCCCGCATTGGGCTTGGGCGCCTATGCTGCTGCATTGATCGCGCTCGCACCGGCGACGCTGATCGATGCCCGCTTGCAGCGCGCAAGCGACGGCAGGCTGCGCCTTGCGCAAGCGCAGGGCAGCTTGTGGTCGGGCGCGGGCTGGATCGAGATCCGCGATGCGGGCGGCAGGACGGGCGTGGCAAAGCGCCTCGCGTGGCGCGTGCTGCCTGAGTCGTTGTTGCGCGCACGCCTGGTGGCCGAGGTCGAGTTCGACCAGGCCGCCAGGCCTTTCCCGGTCAGCATCTCGCTCTCGCGCATGGAGATTGCGGAGGCCCGCATCAGTGTCCCGGCCGCGGTGCTTGGCCTGGGCATGCCCAGGCTTGCGCCGTTGCGGCTCACCGGCGAGGTGCTGGTCAATATTTCGCACTTGTCTCTCGAGCGCGGCCGCATGGAGGGCGACGCGACGCTGCAATGGCGCGCGGCCGGCTCGGCGCTGACGCCCATTTCGCCTCTCGGCGAGTATGAGGTGCGTATCAAGGCCGCCGGCCCCGCCATTCACGCCGCGTTGAGCACGCTCGAGGGGCCGCTGCTGCTCGAAGGCAAAGGCACCTGGTCGAGCGGCGCCCCGCCGAGCTTTCTCGCCATCGCGCGCGTTCCGGAGCAGCACCAGGAGCAACTCGCGCCGCTTCTGCGCCTCATCGCTGTCGAGCGCGGCGCGGGCAATTTCGAGTTCAGCTCAAACCAGACAGCGTTGGGGCCTTAGCCGCCAAATTTCCGCGGAACAAATGTCCCAGTCAAATACAGGACAAATGTCCTGCTGACGTGACATAAGTTTCAATCCGTGCGGTTTCGATCGCCGCAATGTACGCGAACGCACAGTCCACCGGCCGCGAACGGCGAACACTTTGCGCTGGTAATGGGATCCGCAACTCTGCTAGAGCTGCTCCCGTTGTGGAAGATAAAACCATAGAGGTGACACAATGAACACTTGTCTGAAATATTTCTCCGCTAGTTTACTGGCGCTGCTTACCCAGGCAGCGTTCGCGCAGGTGCCGGACTTGGGTGCGGCGTCGAGCTTCGCGCTCCTGAGTGCAGCGCCCGACGGTGGGGGAGCGGTCACCTGCACCGATTCCATCATCGACGCAGACGTGGGATCCTCCGGCGCCCGGGCCTCGGTCGTTCGGACCAGATGCAAGATTTCGGGGTCGATCATCGCACCGGTTTCCGATGGAGTTCTGAAGGCCTTCAACGACGCATACGCCGCGGTCGCGGACGTTCCGTGCCCGACCAACCCGGCCAACAATCTTAGCGGCACCCTCGACGGCGCCATACTCGATCCCGGTGTCTACTGCTTCGCTGCAGCGGCCGCGCCGACCGGCACGTTGACGCTCAGAGGAGGTTCGAATGACACCTGGCTGTTCAAGATCGGGGCCACAGCGGTTGGTGCCCTCTCGCCCACCGACTTCACGGTGGTCATGGAAGGTGGCGGGGAGGCGTGCAACGTGACGTGGTGGTCCCAAGCGGCTACGACGATTGTGCGTGGGGCCTTCAAAGGAAGCGTCCTCTCCGGTGCGGGGTTCACTGCTACCGGAACGGCCACCACCGGCAGTATCTTCGACGGGCAAGCCTTGGCGAAGGCTGGCGTGACGACGACCGACATGACCGTCACCGGCTGCGAGGCTGGCAGCCGTGGCGGCAAATCGCAGAGCAAGTGCAACCAGGGCGTGGGCAACGGGCCCGAGAGCTGCGATCCGGGCAACTCGAACCAGGAGGGCAACCCTAGCCCCTTCCCCTCCACCCGTTCGAACGACGAAGTCGACGGCGCGGTGCCGGGCAATCCGGGCCGCATGGGCGGCAACAAGTAAGCCCGCAGTCGCGAAGCATGGAAAAGGACCCGCGAGGGTCCTTTTTCTTTTGGTGCGCGTCCCGCGCTCGCTCTTATGCGTGCTACGCCTCATCGCCGTATGAATGCCCCAGCCAAATGCAGGACAAATGTCCTGCTGAGGTGACAGGAGTCTCCAGCAAATTTCCGCGGTATGTACGCGAACGCACAGTGCACCGGCCGCGAACAGTGGATAACTGCGCTGTCGATGGGATTGCAACCCGCCAAGGGCTGCTTTCGTCGCGGAAGAAATTATCATAGAGGAGAAGCAAATGAATTCCTGTCAAAAGTATTTCTCCGCCTGTTTGCTTGGGATCACCGCACTGCTTGTCGGCGCTTCCCCGGCATGGGCTCAAATCGCACCAGATCTGGGTACCGCGTCGAGTTTCGGCGCCCTGGGCAATGCGGGCGTAACCTGTGACGCCGCCCCGGTGTCCCCGGTCCCCACCGTCATCGGCGATGTGGGCACGGGCCCCGGTGCTCTCTCGGTGACTGGTTTTCCGAACTTGTGCACGCTTTCGGGGAACATTGTGTTGAACGCCCCGGCTTTCGCCGTCTTTCAGACGGCGTACGGCACGACTGATACAGCTAATCCATGCCCGACCGATGCCGCGCACAATCTTGTCGGGGACCTCGGCGGGAAGACTCTGCTGCCCGGTATCTACTGCATCAGCGGCGTCGGCGGCGGGGATGCACCGGCGCTGTTGACGAATACGTTGACGCTCAACGGTAACGGCGACAGCAACGCGGTCTGGATCTTCAAAGGCGTGTCCGTCACGCCCATCGGTACGGCCGCATTGAGGAGCACAGTACGCATGATCAATGGCGGGCAGTCGTGTAACGTGTACTGGCGACTCGGCACCGCCGCGACATTCGTCAATACGGACTTCGTCGGGAATGTGCTCGCGGGATCGAAAGTCACCTTCAGCGGCTCAAGCCTGGCCGGTCGAGCCATGGCGAGTAGGGAGTCAGTGACGATGACTGCTGGCTCCAGCATCACCGCCTGCGACGGCGGCGGAACGCAGCCTCCACCTCCGCCATCTTGCGACAAGGATCACAAGCATCACAAGCATGCCAAGCATCACAAGCATCACAAGCATGCCAGCCATCACAAGCACGACAAGCAGCAGTGCGACGACGATCACGACGATGGTGATCACGGCGACGACGATGGTGACCACGGCGACGACCATGGTGACCACGGCGACGACCATGGTGATCACGGCGACGATCACGACCGCAAGTGAACTGAGCTGAGAGCTCGACCGGGCAAGAACTCCTTCCCGGCAGAAATGAAAAAGGACCCGCGAGGGTCCTTTTTCTTTTGGTGCGCATGCCGCGCTCGCTCTTACGTGCGCCAGCGCACAGAGTGCGACCCGGCCAAATTAACTACTGGAGATGTGCGTCAGCGCACTGTGCGGGCCGGGCGAAAGGAAGATAACTGTCATCCGACAGATGGCCTCCAGGCCGTAGATCCGATTTCAATGAAAAGGAGAAGGACATGAACAAGTTCTCAAGCGATACCAACTTACTAATGTGGTTGATGGTGTTGGTCCTTACCGGTTTTGTGGTCGGATGCGGTGGTGGCGGAAGTGATGGCGCAGCAGGCCCAGGCCCAGGCGCGGGAACGGGCGTGGGAGGCGCTGGCCGAGGCCCGGCAGCAGTCAATCTTTTGTCAATATCAACCAACAATTTCGTGGTTCTATCAAAAACAGGAATCACGAACACCGGAAGCCATCTTTCCGCAATAACTGGGAACATCGGCTCCAGTCCGATCACTGCTGCTGCGATGAATGGTGTGTTTTGTACCGGTCCTGATGAAATAACCGGAACAATATACGGTGTTGATGCGGCATATGTAGGTAGTGGCGATCAAACATGTTTTGCGGGTAACCCGCCAGCGGCTAACAAGACCTTGGTGGACAACGCGGTAGCCGACATGTTGACCGCGTACGCCGATGCCAACGCACGAGCGCCCGATTACACCGAGCTGGGAGCCGGAAATATTGGCGGGCTCACTCTCGCCCCCGCCACCTACAAGTGGGGCACCGGACTCTTGATACCGACGGATGTCACTCTCACAGGCGGCCCGAACGATGTCTGGATCTTCCAGATCGCGCAAGGCCTCACCGTCAGTTCAGGCGTGCAGGTGATCCTGGCCGGTGGCGCACTGCCCCAGAACATCTACTGGGCGACCTTCGCGGCTGCGGACCTTGGAACGACCTCGAAATTCAAAGGGGTGATACTGTCTAAAACATCGATCGCCATGAAGACCGGCGCAACGATAAACGGCAGACTGTTGGCGCAGACTCAGGTCACTCTCGACCAGACCCCGGTTGGGCCGTAAGACATGCGGTAAGAACCCTTCCCGCAGCAAATAAGAAAAAGGACCCGGATCGGGTCCTTTTTTTTCGCAGTCCTTCGCACCGATTATCGATCAGAGGGGTCACGGAGATGCCGTGAAGCACGATGGAGACAGTCACCGTGGTAAGCGTGAGGGCGACGATCTGTTCAGCCTACGGTTACACAACCGTAAGCCACGGAAAAGCATGCAAGAAGGCCGTTGCGAGGCGGCCTTTTTTGTTGTCTTTGCCAGCGTACAGACCGGCCCGCGCGCATCGTTACGGCAGAAATTGGGCGCCTTGTGTACGGCAGCGCACAGTACGGTCCGCGCAATAGTGTGATAAAGCGCTTACCGACAGATGGCTCCTACGCTGTCGGCCTAATTCGCTAAAGAAGGATGGAAAAATGAACGAATACGGGGGCGGTTTCAAGGCACGGGCGTGGTTCATGGCGGCGGTCCTCGCCGCCTTGCTGGCTGGATGCGGCAAGGGCGATGACATCTTCGGCAGTGCTGGCGGCGCAGCAGGCGGCACCGGGCCGGCAGGGCCAGCGCCTGCCCTTGGAGTGCTCGGCGCCTACGGAGCTTTCGGCGGCAGCGGCGCCGCCGGGATGACCAACCAGGGGATTCTTACGGTGATCACCGGAGCTCAGGGCCAGCCGGTCTCGATTGGGACCACGGGGGCTTCTACTACGATGACCGGATTCCACGATACCTCGGTGGCATATACGCCTCCGCCGGTGGTCACAGGGTGTTCATATACGGAAACGACGCTGAATATCGGAAGAGTGGACGGGACGATCAACACGGCGGCCCCGCCGCCGAATGCGCCATTCTGTCCCCTTGAAGGGACTGCAACCACATTCGCAGCCGCACAGGCCGCCGCCGCCGCCGCGCTCGCCGCGTATAACGATCTCTCGCCACCTGCACGTCCCGGCGCGCTCGTAATAGCCGCCAACCTCGGCGGACTAACACTAGCCCCAGGCGTCTACACGACAGCCCCCCAAGCGTTCCTGATCACGGGAGCGAACCTCACGCTCGACGCCCAAGGCAACGCCAATGCGGTCTGGGTCTTCCAGATGGCGACCTCGCTCACGGTTGGTGAAGCGGCAGTCCCACGCAGCGTCATCCTGGCCGGTGGCGCCCTGCCGAAAAACGTCTTTTGGCAGGTGGGCAGTTCCGCCACGATCAACCCCTCCGGAGGGGGCACCATGGTGGGGACCATCATCGCTTCTTCAGCAGTCTCGTTCTCGACCGCCGGCACCCCCCCCGTCACGACGCTGAACGGCAGAGCGGTGGGCCTGAATGCCTTGGTCTCGCTGGTCAACACCGTCATCAACGTTCCTGCCCCGTAAGGCGCACGAGCCACTTTGGAGAAGAACATGAAACTAGTTAGAACCGTGGGGGCCCTGGGCCTGGTGGGATTCGCGGCAGTCAGCGGCCAGGCCGCGATGGCGGCTGATTCAGGTTGGTACGGCGGACTGAGCATCGGCCAATCGAGAGCCGAAATCGCCGACGAGCGGATCAGGACCCAGTTGCTGGGACAGGGTCTCACAATGACCTCGATCGACGACGACGACCGCGACACCGGCTTCAAGCTCTTCGCAGGCAAGAAGTTCAACAGGAACTTCGCCGTCGAAGGGGGCTACTTCAACCTCGGCAAGTTCGGCTTCACGGCGAATACCACGCCGGCTGGAACGTTTACCGGATCCATCAAGCTGCAGGGCCTGAATGTGGATGCGGTCGGCATTCTGCCGTTCACGGAGAAGTTCTCCGCTTTTGGCCGGGTGGGCTTGATCTACACCGAGGGCAAGGACACGTTCACGGGCACCGGCGCCGGCGCCGCCGTCGCAGCGCTCGACCCCAATCCCAAGAAGAGCGAAGCAAACTACAAGTTCGGCGTCGGCGTTCAATATGATTTGACGCGAGCTTGGGGACTGCGCGGAGAGTGGGAGCGTTACCGCGTCAATGATGCGGTCGGCAACAAGGGCGACGTTGACATGTTGCTGGTCGGCCTGATCTACAGGTTCGGCACCAGCGAGCCCGCCCCGCGGGCGGTAACGCCGCCGCCGTACGTGGCTCCGGTCGCGGAAGCGCCGGCCCCCGCACCGGTGCTGGTTATCGTGCCAGTGGCGCGGACTCAGCAATACTGCAGCATTCTCGACATCCAGTTCGAGATCAACAAGAGTACCGTCCAGCGCGAAGCCGAGGAGAAGCTCGACGTGTTAGTGACGTTCATGCGGAAGTACCCCGGCACCACGGCGGTGATCGAGGGTCACACCGATGAGGTGGGGACGAGCGCCGACAATATGCGACTGTCCCAGAGCCGGGCGGACAGTATGGTGAACTACGTGGCGAGTCGCGGCATCGCCCGCTCCCGGCTCCAGGCCGTGGGGTACGGAGAGACACGCCCCATAGCGGACAACAGCACCCAGATAGGGAAACGGCTGAACCGGCGGATCAACGCCGTCATCGCTTGCGCGACGGATATCGAGGGCATCGCGCCGATCCCGGCCAGGATCGCCATGGCCATGGAATTGGAGTTCGACCGGAACAGCGCCGACGTCAGACCGCAGTACCGTGAGGAGCTGCGCAAGGTGGCGAATTTCATGAAGGCGAACCCCCGCGTCACCGCAACGGTGGAAGGACACACCGGCAATCTGCAGGCGACCGCCGCGTTGGCGATGGAAATCTCCCGGCGCCGCGCTCAGAACGTGGTGAATTACCTGGTGAATAATTTCGATATCGCCCGTTCGCGGCTTTCCGCAGAGGGATTCGGCCAGACCCGACGTTTCGCCTACAACACCAGCTTGGAGGGGCAGCAGGAAAACCGCAGGGTCAACATCATCTTCGACTTCCCGAATCAATAACCCTTACCTCCAGAAATGAAAAAGGGACCCGACCCGGGTCCTTTTTTTTGAAAGGATCCGCCATGTCCGAACGAAAGCTTGGTCCGCTGCGCAATCGAATGCTGCTGCTGTTGCCCGTGATCGCCGTTGCCGGCGGTTGCAGCCTTGTCGAATTGACTAAAGGAGGGGAGGGTGTGCGCCTGGCCGCGGCCGGGGAGGTCGCCGCGTGCACCGGCCTCGGCAGGACTACCGCCAGCGTGGTGCACGAAGTGGCTTCCATTCCCCGCCATCCGGATGCGGTGCAGGGGAACTTGCACGTAACCGCCAGGAACTCCGCCGCCACCATGGGCGGCGACACCATCGTGCCGGTCGCGCCCGTGGCGGACGGCAAGCAGACGTTCGAGGTCTATCGCTGCATGCGGCGCTGAGCGCGCGGGCCCCGGGGCGGGGGTGCTTGCTTCTGCCGCTGATACTGTATATAAATACAGTATCACGGCGAACCCCCCATGGCAGCTCCTTCCACGGCGCTCGACGCCGTCCTCCTGCATCACCCCGTCTGGCGCGGCGGGGCACTGGCGCAGGCCGCACCGCAAGTGGTGCCGACGGGTTTCGACCTGCTCGACCGCGAGTTGCCAGGGGGCGGCTGGCCCGCTGGCGCGCTGACCGAGATCCTGTGCGCTGACGAAGGCATCGGCGAGCTGCAGCTGGTGCTCCCCGCGCTCGCCGCGCTGTCGCGTGCCGGCAGCCGCGTCGCCTGGCTGGCGCCGCCGCACCTGCCTTATGCGCCGGCCCTGGCCGCCGCTGGCGTGCGCCTGGAATTCCTCACGGTGATCAGGGCTCCAGGCAGGCGCGATACGTTGTGGGGGGCGGAGCAGGTGCTGCGCGCCGGCGCCTGCCGCGCACTGCTCGCGTGGCTGCCGCGCGCCAACTACGCCGAGTTGAGGCGCCTGGCGGTGGCGGCCGAGGCGGGCAGGGCTTTCACTGCGCTGTTCCGTCCCCCGCAAGCGGCGAGCGAATCCTCTCCTGCGCCCCTCAGGCTGGGGCTCGAACCCGACGGCGAGCGGCTCGCCGTGCGCATCCTCAAGCGCCGCGGGGCCTGGCTTGCCGCCCCGCTGCGCATTCCGATCCAGAGGCCCGTCCATGCTGTGGGTGGCGCTCTGCTTCCCGCGTCTCGCGCTCGAAGCCCTGCTGCGCGGCCGTGCCCCGTCTGAGGGCGCAGACGATCCGTGGGCGGTTGCCGAGAACCGCTCCGTGCTGGTCTGCAATGCGGCCGCCGCGGCTACGGGCGTGCGTCCGGGCAGCGCGCTGGCCGCAGCCTGGGCGCTCGCGCCGCGCCTGCGGGTGCTGCCGCGCGATGCCGCCGCCGAAGCCGGGGCGCTCGAGGCGATCGCCGCCTGGGCCTGCCAGTTCACCTCCAGGGTTTCGCTCGAGCCGCCGCAGGCCGTGCTGCTCGAAGTCGAGGGCAGCCTGCGCCTGTTCGGTGGCGCGGGCCGCCTCATGGCGCGCCTGCGCAGCGGCCTCGCCGGGATCGGTTTCGAGGCCCTGCTGGCGGCGGGGCCCACGGCGCGCGCTGCGCTGTGGCTCGCCCGCGGCGAAAGCCAGACGCTCGAAGCGCTGCCGGTCTGCGCCATCGCCCCGTCCCCGGAGGCCCTCGCCCTCCTGCACAGAATCGGCGTCAGGACGCTGGGCGGGCTGATGCGCCTGCCGCGCGCCGGCGTCGCGCCGCGCTTCGGCCAGGGGCTGCTCGATGAGCTGGACCGCGCCCTGGGGAAGATCCCGGAAGCGCGCGCTTTCTTCGTTCCGCCCGAGCGCTTCAGCGCGCAGCTCGAGTTGCCGGCGCCGGTGGCGCAGGCCGGGAGCGTGCTGTTCGCGGCGCGGCGCCTGCTGCTGCAGCTCGAAGGCTTTCTCGCCGCGCGCCAGGCGGGCGTGCGGGGCTTCACGCTGAGCCTCCTGCACCACGGCGCCCCGCCTACGCGCATCGGGATCGGTTTCAGCGCGTCGCGCCGCGACACGGAACAGGGCCTGCGCCTGCTGCGCGAGCGTCTCGGCGCGTGCGCCCTCGCCAGCCCGGCCGAGGCGCTGCGGCTCGAGGCCGGCGAGCTGGCGCCGCTGGCCGGGGCGACTCCCGGCCTGTTCCGCGATGCGCGCAGCGAAGCGGAGGACTGGGAGCGGCTGCTCGAGCGCCTGCAGGCGCGCCTTGGCGATGCGCTGGTGCACGGGCTCGCGCTGCACGCCGATCACCGCCCCGAGCGCGCCTGGCGCACGGCGGGCGTTGACAGCGCGGCGGCGGCCGGCCCGCGCCCGTTGTGGCTGCTCGAGCCGCCGCGCCGGCTCGGCGAAGGCGATTTCGCGCTGCTGGCGGGGCCCGAGCGCATCGAAGCGGGGTGGTGGGACGGCGAGGACGTGGTGCGCGACTACTTCATCGCGCGCACGCAGGCGGGTTCGCTCTCATGGATCTACCGCGCCCCGGAGGGCTGGTTCCTGCATGGCCTGTTTGCCTGAGTACGCCGAGCTGCACTGCCTGTCGAATTTTTCCTTCCTGCGCGGCGCCTCGCATCCCGGGGAGCTGGTGGGGCGCGCGGCGGCGCTCGGCTACGCGGCGCTCGCGCTCACCGACGAGTGCTCGCTCGCAGGAATCGTGCGCGCGCACGTCGCTGCCCGGGAGCACCAGCTCAAGCTGATCGTCGGCGCCGAGCTGCGGCTCGAGGACGGCACGCAGCTCGCGCTGCTGGCGACGGACCGGCGTTCCTACGGCGTGCTTTCCTCTCTGATCGCAACGGGGCGCAGGCGCGCGGAGAAAGGCAGCTACGCGCTCGCGCGCGCCGACCTCGAGGACTGCGCCGCGAGCGGGCTGCTGGCGCTGCTGGTGACGGGAGACGGGCATTGGCTCGCCGCGCATTTCCCGGGGCGGGCCTGGATTGCGGCAGAACTGCACTGCGGGCCGAACGACCGCGCCCGGCTCGACGCGCTGCGCGGGCTGTCGCGGGCCAGCGGCCTGCCCCTGGTCGCGGCGGGCGACGTGCACATGCACCTGCGCTCGCGCCGGCGGCTGCAGGACGCGCTCACCGCGATCCGGCTCGGCACGCCGCTGGAGCGTTGCGGCCGCGCGCTGTACCCGAATGCCGAGCGGCACCTGCGCGCGCGCGCGCGCCTGGCGCAGCTCTACCCGCCGGAGCTGCTTGCCGAAACCCTGGCGATCGCCGAGCGCTGCGCGTTTTCGCTCGACGAGTTGCGCTACGAATATCCCGAAGAGCTGGTGCCGCAGGGCGAGACGCCGGCCAGCTGGCTGGCGCAGCTCACGACGCAGGGCCTCGCCTGGCGCTTTCCCGGCGGCGTGCCGCCGAAGGTGCAGGCGCTGGTCGGGCACGAGCTGAAGCTGATCGCCGAGCTGCGCTACGAAGCCTTTTTCCTCACCGTGCACGACGTGGTGCGCTTCGCCCGCTCGCAAGGCATCCTGTGCCAGGGGCGGGGCTCGGCGGCCAACTCCGCGGTGTGCTACGCGCTCGGCATCACCGAAGTGGACCCGGGGCGCATGGCGATGTTGTTCGAGCGCTTCGTGTCGAAGGAAAGGAACGAGCCACCCGACATCGACGTCGATTTCGAGCACCAGCGGCGCGAGGAAGTGATCCAGTACATCTATGCGAAATACGGGCGGGAGCGCGCCGCGCTCGCCGCCACCGTGATCTGCTACCGCCCGCGCAGCGCGGTGCGCGACCTGGGCAAGGCGCTCGGCCTGGCGCAGGCGCAGGTGGAGCGCGTGGCGAGGTCGCTCGCGTGGTGGGACGGCCGCCGGGTGCTGCCGGAGCGGCTCGCCGAAGCCGGCCTCGACCCGGCGAGCCCGGTACTCGAGCGGCTCGCGCTGCTGGCGGGAGAACTGGTGGGTTTCCCGCGCCACCTGTCGCAGCACGTCGGGGGATTCGTCATTTCGCGCGGACCGCTCGCCGAGCTGGTGCCGATCGAGAACGCGGCGATGCCCGGGCGCACCGTGATCCAGTGGGACAAGGACGACCTGGATGCGCTCGGGCTGCTCAAGGTGGATGTGCTCGCCCTGGGCATGCTCTCGGCGATCCGCCGCGCGCTCGATTTCCTGGGGATCAGGATGCAGGACATCCCGGCGGAGGATCCCGCGGTCTACGCCATGATCCAGCAGGCCGACACCATCGGCGTGTTCCAGATCGAATCGCGCGCGCAGATGAGCATGCTGCCGCGCCTGCGCCCGGCGAGTTTCTACGATCTGGTGATCGAGGTGGCGATCGTGCGCCCGGGGCCGATCCAGGGCGGCATGGTGCACCCCTACCTGCGCCGCCGCCGCGGGCTCGAACCGGTCGCCTACCCGAGCGAGGCGGTGAAGAACGTGCTCGAGCGCACCCTCGGCGTGCCGATCTTCCAGGAGCAGGTCATGCAGCTCGCGGTGGTCGCCGCCGGATTCAGCCCCGGTGAGGCCGACCGGCTGCGGCGCTCGATGGCGGCATGGAAGAGGAAGGGCGGGCTGGAGCCTTTCGAAGAGCGTTTGGTGCAGGGCATGCTCGAGCGCGGCTACCGGCGCGAGTTCGCCGAAGCCATCTACCGCCAGATCCTCGGTTTCGGCGAATACGGCTTCCCCGAATCGCATTCGGCCAGTTTCGCGCTGCTGGTCTACGTCTCGGCCTGGCTCAAGTGCCACCACCCCGCGGTGTTCTGCGCCGCGCTGCTCAACAGCCAGCCGATGGGCTTCTATGCGCCGGCGCAGCTGGTGCAGGACGCGCGGCGCCACGGCGTCGAAGTGCGCCCGCCCGAGGTCGGCGCAAGCGATTGGGACTGCACGCTGGAGGCGGGGGCGTTGCGCCTCGGGCTGCGCATGGTAGGGGGCTTGAGCGAAGCCGCGGCGGGCAGGATCGCCGCCGCCCGCGCCGCGGGCGCGCTTGCCTCGGTGGAGGACCTCGCGCGCCGCGCCGCGCTCGATCGGCGCGACCTGCGGTGCCTGGCGGAAGGCGGGGCACTCGCCGCGCTCGCCGGGCACCGGCGCCAGGCGCATTGGGCCGTCGCCGGCTTGCGCCCGGCCGCCGGCATCCTGCGCGAGGCGCCGCTCGGCGAACCGCTGCCGTGGCTGCCCGCGCCGGGCGAAGGCGAGGACATCGTCGCCGACTACGCCAGCCTCGGGCTGACGCTCGGCCGGCACCCGCTCGCGCTGCTGCGCGCTCGCCTGCAACGCCTGAAGCTGATGCCGGCCGAGGCGCTGCGCGAGCGGCCGCACGGCAGCACGGCGCGCGCCGCGGGGCTGGTCACCTGCCGCCAGCGGCCGGACACGGCAAGCGGCGTGGTGTTCGTCACCCTGGAGGACGAAACGGGCACGGTCAACGTGGTGGTCTGGCGCGACCTCGTCGAGCGCCAGCGCCGCGAACTGCTCGGCGCGCGCCTGCTCGCGGTGGAAGGCGTGATTGAACGCGACGCCGAGGTGGTGCACCTCATCGCCCGGCGCCTGACCGACCACAGCCATCTGCTGGGCGATCTCCTGGCGCGCTCGCGCGACTTCCACTGAGCCGCTAACTCCATGACCGGCTTTGACAAACCAGCAGGTCGAGCGACGGCAAACGCCCTATAATCGCCCCCAAAATGACCGAAAACAATCACACTGTCATCGTCGCAAAAGACCTTGCCGACCTGATCCCGGTGTTCTTCCGCAACCGCCAGAAAGAAATCGAAACGCTGCGCGCGGCGCTCGCCGCGGGCGACTTCGAGCAGTTGCGCCAGCTCGGGCACCGCATGAAGGGCGTGGGCAATTCCTACGGATTCGCCAAGGTGTCGGAGATCGGCAAGCGAGTGGAGGACGGCGCCACGACAGGGGACAAGACGGGCATCGACGCGTGCATCGGCGAATACTCGGATTACCTCTCGAAAGTGCAGGTCGTCTATGAATGAGCGCACCGCAGCGGGCACCAAGGCTGCCGCGCAGGCCGCGTACCGCGTGCTGGTGGTCGACGACGACCCTGAGATGGTGGTCTTTCTCGCGCGCCTGCTGCAGCGCGAGGGCATGAGCGTGGAGACCGCGGCCGACGGGGAGTCCGCGCTGATGCAGGTGATGACGGCGCCGCCGGACCTGGTGCTGCTCGACGTGATGCTGCCGGGCAGCAGCGGCTTCGAGGTGTGCCGCCAACTCAAGGGCGACGAGGCGACCGCGCTGATTCCGATCGTGCTGGTGACCGCGCTCGAGGACGGCGAAAGCCGCGTGCGCGGAATCGAAGCGGGCGCCGACGACTTCCTGTCCAAGCCGGTCAAGCGCGAGGAATTGATCGCGCGCGTGAAGACGCTGCGCCGCCTGCACGACACGCGCAAGGAACTGGAAAGCCGCCGGCTCGCGACCGAGGTGCAGCACAAGGAGGCAATCCGCAAGGCGTTCTCGCGCTACATTTCGCCGCGGCTGGCCGATCGCATCACGGAAGCGGCCGGCGAGCATGGCGACCCGTTCCAGGGACGCGCGCAACGCACCAGCGTGGTGGCGCTGTTCGCCGACCTGCGCGGTTTTACGCGCCTCACGGAGCAGAACGAGGTGGGCGCGGTGGTGGCGATGCTCAACGAGTACTTCGCTGTGCTCACCGAGGCGGCGTACCAGCACGACGGCACCATTTTCAACATGGCCGGCGACAGCCTGCTGGTCGGCTTCAACGTGCCTTTCCCGCAACCGGACGCCGCGGAACGCGCCTGGCGCACGGCGCTGGAGATGGTGGCGCGCTTCGAGCCGGTGGCCGCCTCCTGGCGGGAGCGGCACGGCCTCGGCGTGGGGGTCGGCATCGGCATGTGCGCCGGCGAGGCGATCATCGGCAATGTCGGCTCGACGCACTACGCCAGCTATACCATCATCGGTAATCCCGTGAACACCGCCGCGCGCCTGATGCAGATGGCCACGGCGGGCGAGGTGCTGGTGTGCGGGCCATTGTACGAGCGCATCCGCCATCTGGTGCCGGCCGAGCGGGTGGCAATCCGCAGCGATGTCACGCTGCGCGGAAAATCGGAGTCGATCCCCGTGTTCGCGGTCAGGGCGGGAGCGCGGGAGCACGCATGAGAGTGCTGATCATCGACGACGATCCCGACCTGCGCAACCTGCTGGTGCACTACATCCGGCAGCAGTGGCCGGCGGGCGACATCGAGGAATTCGATCCGCTGGAACACGACATGCCGGACGCGAATTTCCCGCTCGCCGCGTACGACGTGATCATCCTCGACTACATGCTCGGGCGCGGCGACGGCCTGCAGTGGCTGGCCGAGTTCAAGAAGCGCGGCGACTGCCCGCCGATCGTTTTCCTGACCGGTGCGGGCAACGAGATCATCGCCGTGCGCGCGATAAAGGCGGGCGCGGACGAGTACCTGCGCAAGCAGGAGCTCACCAAGGAGCGCCTGATCACGGCGATCCGCGACGTCGCGCACGACAAGATCGAGAAGACCGTGCCGCCGGAGGTCGCGGCGCGCATGGAAGGCCACAGCCTCGGCGCGCGCATGCGCATCCCGGGCATCAAGGTGCTCAGGCTGATCGGCGAGGGGGGCATGTCGCGCGTCTACCTCGCCTCGCGCGACAAGGACGACGAGCCGCTGGTGGTGAAGATCCTGCGCAGCGAGGTGACCCAGGACAAGCGCTCGCTGGCGCGCTTCATCGAGGAATACAACCTGGTCGAGCGCATCCGCAGCCGGCACGTGGCGCGCATCCACGGCCACGGCGTGTCCGAGGACAACGCCTACCTGGTGATGGAGTTCTTCGACGGGGGCGACCTCAACAAGCGCCTGGGCAACAAGGCGCTGCCGCCCGAGGAGGCGCTGCGCCTGTTCCGCGAGTTGATGTTCGCGCTGGGCGACATCCACGAGCGGGGCATCCTGCACCGGGACCTGAAGCCGCAGAACCTGATGTTCCGCTCCGACGGCAGCCTGGCGATCGTCGATTTCGGCATCGCCAAGCACATCGATTCGATCGACCGTACCAACAAGGGCGAGATCCTGGGCACGCCCCGCTACATGAGCCCGGAGCAGGTGCAGGGCAGGGCGCTCGACCTGCGCACCGATATCTACAGCGCGGGCGTGCTGCTCTACCAGATGATGCTCGGCGAACACCTGTTCAGCGGCGAAACCGCCGTCGAGGTCGCGCTGCACCACCTCAATACGCCGCCGCCGGCGCTGCCGCAGCGCCTCGAGCAATACCAGCGCCTGTTCGACAAGCTGCTGGAGAAGGACCGCGACGCGCGCTTCCGCAACGCCGACGAGGTGATCGGCTACCTGTCGCGCAAGTTCTACCAGGCAAACTAGGCCGGGCGCTCGGGGTCGGCCCGCGATGGCATGAAAAAAAAGATCCCGGTCGGCGACTTGAAGTTCGGCATGTACGTCTCGGAACTGGATCGCCCCTGGACGGAAACGCCCTTTGTATACCAGGGGTTCGTGGTGGAGACGCCCCGGCAGCTCGAGGAACTGAAGAAGTATTGCGAGCACGTCTTCATCGATACTGAAAAAGCGGACAGTGCCGCGCCGCAGCTGCTGCTGCTGCCTGGCCGGGGTCCGCTGGCCGCAGATCTACCCGGCACGGGCAAGGTGGTGCACAGCGAAGGTTTCAGCGTAGAGAGCGAGTGGCCGCAGGCCCGGAGGGCGCTCACGCAGACCCAATCCGCCGCGGTCGCCATATTCGAAGAGGTGCACGTCGATAGAATGCTCGCAGCCGGCGAGGCCAAAGCCGCGGTCGGCAACATGACCTCGAGCATGCTGCGCAATCCCGATGCGCTGCTGCTGTTTTCCGCAATGCGCGAACGCGGCGGATACCAGCTCGAGCGGTCGATGGATGTCTCCATCTACATGATCGCTTTCGCGCGTTTTCTCGGCATGGAAGAGCGGGACGTCGAACTGGCCGGCCTGGTCGGATTGTTGCAGGACATCGGCATGCTGCAACTGCCCCAGGAGATGCTGCAGAAGAAAGGCCGGCTCGAACCGGCCGAATACAAGATCGTGCAGGGGCACGTTGCTCGCAGCTCGGCGGTGCTCGCCGCCGCCGCCGGCCTGCCGCCGGGGGTGGCGAAGCTCGCCGCGTTACACCACGAACGCTACGAGGGCACCGGCTACCCGCGCGGCCTGCGCGGCAACGCCATCGACGTGATCGGTGCCATGGCCGGCATCGTTGACACCTTCGACGCGCTGACTGTCAAGCGTCCGTACGCGGAGCCGATGTCGCCGTCCAACGCGCTCAACCTGCTGTTCAGGATGCGCGGGAGAACGTTTCATCCTGTGCTGGTCGAGCAATTCATCCGCTGCATCGGCTACTTTCCGGTAGGCAGCCTCGTCGAACTGAACAGCGGGGAAGTAGGCGTCGTGGTATCGCAGAACGCCGAGCAGCGCTTGCAGCCGAGAGTGATGGTCGTGCGCGACGCCGCAGGGCGGGCACTGCAACCGCAGAAACTGCTCAATCTGGCGAAACTGCCCAAGATGTCCGCGGATGAGCCCTATCGAATCCGGCGCACCCTGGAATACGGGCGCGTCGGCGTGACGCTGAACGAGATCACAATGAGCGGCTGACGCCGCCCCGGCGTGTTCGTCGGCTAGGTGATGGCGCGCCAGATGGTTCGCAGTTGCTCGGGAAGGTCCTTCGGCGAAAACGGCTTGGACAGTACCCCCGCCGCGCCCATCTTGCGCAGTTCGTCGAGCTCGCGCTGCGATGCTTTCGCCGTGATGAACACCACTGGAACGCTGCTCAGTTCCGGCCGTTCCTGGATTTTTCTGAACAACGTCGGACCGTCGATCACCGGCATCATCCAGTCCAGCAGTATCATATCCGGTCGAAAGGCGAGCATGGCGTCGATCGCCGCGGTCGAGTCGCCTATGATTTCGACGCGCATTTTCCCGATGCGCTCGAGCGACATGCGCACGATGCGCTGGATGTCTTCGTCGTCCTCGACGTAGAAAATTTTGCTTAGCGTTATGTTCGGCATGTGAGGCCTATCCTTTTGCGGCCAGCGTTTCTTCGCGCAACGGCAGTTCGAAATGGAACGTCGAGCCGCCATCGACGCGGCGGTCGAAGCCGATGCGGCCGTGCATCATCTCGATGAGACGCTTGCTGATCGCCAGGCCGAGCCCGGTGCCGCCCTTCTGGCGGGTCACGGTGGAATCGGCCTGCGCGAATCGCGTAAACATCCTGCTGCGGAAGTCCTCCGGTATGCCGGGGCCGCGGTCGCTGACCTCGACGCGGACTTCCCAGTTGGTTTTTTGCATGCGCACCTCAACCGCGGATCCCTCTGGCGAAAACTTGGCGGCGTTGGAAAGGAGATTGGTCAATACCTGCATCAAGCGCTTGCGGTCCCCGCGCACGGGTGATTCGACCCATGCGCCGTGTGCTTCAAGTGCCACCTTGAATCGGTCGGCAAACGACTTGTTCAGAATCATGGATTCGCGCACCAACTCTTCGAGAGAGATGTCCTCGAGCGTCAGGGAGAATTTGCCCGACTCGATCTTGTCGATGTCCAAAAGATCATTGATCAGGTCGAGCAGCCGTTGAGCGTTGCGCTCCGCGACCGAAGTGAGTTCGGCGATATCGCCGTTTACTTCGCCGAGCGCGCCTATGTTCACCAGCTGTAGCGAACCAATAATTGACGTAAGGGGCGTGCGCAACTCGTGCGACAAGGTGGAGGTGAATTCATTCTTCAGCCGCTCGGCCTCCAACTGCTGCGTGATGTCCTGGCCTTGGGCGATGATCGACAACAGGTCCCCGGCCTCGTTGACCAGGGGCGTGAACGTGAACTCGCAGAAGATTTCCAGGCTGTCGCGGCGCAGGCAACGTGCGCGCACCCGGACAGCAGGCACCCTGTCGGTGACGAACGCCTGCCACCATGCCGGGGTGAGGACGCCTTCGTCCGGCGGAAACAGCGAATGCAGCGCGCTGCGGCCGATGAGCTCGAGCGCGGAATAGCCGAGCATATGTTCGGCGGCGGGATTCATGTCGAGAATGGTGGAATTCGCGTCCATTTCGATCACCGCAATGGGGGCGCGCTCCGCGAACAGCGCCAGTTTCCGCCCGGAGGCCTCGACCGCCTGCCGCGCGTCAAGCAGATCTTCGATCTGCTGCTCAAGTTGCCTGTTGAGCGTCGTGTAATCCTCCGTCAAGCGGTTGTAGGCGTGGCGCAGGCGGTAGCCGGAGTGGAACACCTGGTTCAGCCGGTAGGCGATGCCGACGTTCGCCAGGTAGAACAAGGGCACCAGCAGGGCGATCTCGGCGAACAGCCGGTTGCCGAAAGTGGCCAGCACGTAGGTGAAGGGCAGCACGATGGCGCCCGCGTAGATGGCGAACATCGGCCAGGAGGCCGCGTAGGTCGGGATCCCGGCGGAAGCGATCCCGGCGAGCAGGAAGGCGAGGAACACCTGCTGCTCGTCGGTATGCGAAGGAAAGAACACGGCGCCGGCAAAACCCCAGTTGACGCCGTTGGCCAGCGCGCTGATGCCGAGCCAGCGCAGCCACTGCCCGGCCTCGGCGAGCTTGTCCTTGCTGGCGCGGTAGCCGAGGTAGAGGGCCGCGCGCGCGGCGGTGATCAGCAGCAACAGCCCCCACCAGAACAGCACCAGGTCCCTGGTGCGGGTATCCCACAACTCGTAGGTGGCGATGCCGCCGATGACGAGCGTCACCACGATGCCCAGGGGCATCTGGCTGTAGAGCTGCTCGACGCGGTCGGCGAGGACGCGCTGCGGGTCTGCGCCGTCGCGCGCGTCGGCGACGCGGGCAGGAGCGGCGGAAGAAGGCGTTGCGCTGCGGGAAATCATCGTAGGACGGGGGAGCCCGCCCCCATTATATCGGCAGGCCCGGCGTGCGCCGGGCCTGCCGCTTACAGGTTCTTGCCGTTGCGGATCACGCCGACGGCGACGCCTTCAATGGTCAGCGGATCGCGGCGCAGGTCGACCTCGATCGGCTCGAAGTCGGGATTCTCGGGCAGCAGTTGCACGCTGTGGCCCCGGCGCCGATAGCGCTTCACCGTCACCTCGTCGGCGAGCCGTGCCACCACCACCTGCCCGGAGCGCGCCTCCGGCGTGCGGTGCACGGCGAGCAAGTCGCCTTCCAGGATGCCGGCGTCGCGCATCGACATGCCGCGCACGCGCAGCAGGTAGTCCGCGCGCGGCGTGAACAGGTTCGTATCCACCTGGTAGCGGCCCTGCAGATGTTCCTCGGCGAGCATCGGGCTACCGGCGGCCACGCGCCCGACCACCGGCAGTTCCATCAGGCGCCCGAAGCGCGCGGCGGCCTTGTCCTTCACGCGCAGCCCGCGCGAAGCGCCCTGCAGGATCTCCAGCGCGCCTTTCCTCTCCAGTGCGCGCAGGTGCTGCTCGGCGGCATTGACGGAGCGGAATCCCATCTTGGCGGCGATCTCGGCGCGCGTCGGCGGGAAGCCGGAAGACTCCGTGAGGTCCCGGACCAGCTTCAGGATCTCGCTCTGGCGGTCGGTCAAAGGTACGACGAGGGACATGCTGTGCCTCCTTACAGTGCTGGAAGTATATCCAGTATCGCCGGGCGCGCAAGTGACCCCTGCCGGGCAGGCCGGTAGAATCCCCGCATGATCGTGCGCTCGCTGCTCGACACCGACCTGTACAAGTTCACCATGATGCAGGTGGTGCTGCACCATTTTCCCGGCGCGCAGGTCGAGTACCAGTTCAAGTGCCGCACCGAAGGGGTGAACCTCACGCCCTACATGGAGGAGATCGCCCGCGAGGTCGCGGACCTCTGCCAGCTGCGCTTGCGCGAGGAGGAGCTGGCCTACCTGCGCGGACTGCGTTTCATGAAGTCGGATTTCGTCGACTTCCTCGCGCTGTTCCATTTCAACGAGAAGTACATCCGCATTGCGCGCGGCGCGGCGCCCGGGGAGATCGAGATCGCGATCCGCGGCCCCTGGCTGCACACCATCCTCTACGAGATCCCGGTGCTGGCGATCGTGTCGGAGGTGTATTTCCGCCGCACCCAGCCGCAGGCCGACCTCGCCGAGGGTCGCAGGCGCCTCGCCGCCAAGGCGGACCTGGTGCGCAAGGTGGAGCCTGCGCTCGATTTCAAGATCTCGGATTTCGGCACCCGCCGGCGCTTCTCGCTCGCCTGGCACGAGGAGATCATCGCCACGCTGAAGCGCGAGATACCGCAGTACTTCGCCGGCACCTCGAACGTCTGGCTGGCAATGAAGAACGGCGTGACCCCGCTCGGCACCCTGGCGCACGAGTACATGCAGGCCTGCCAGGCTCTCGGCCCCCGGCTGCGCGACGCGCAGGTGTTCGCTTTCGACAAGTGGGCGCAGGAGTACCGCGGCGACCTGGGCATCGCGCTGTCGGACACCTACGGCATGGACGCTTTCCTGCGCGACTTCGACATGTACTTCTGCAAGCTGTTCGACGGCGCGCGCCACGATTCGGGCGATCCCTTCGAGTGGGGCGAGAAGATGATCGCGCATTACCGGAAAAACCGCGTCGACCCGCGCACCAAGACGCTGATCTTCTCCGACCAGCTCTCTGTCCCGCTGGCCATCGAGATCGCGCGGCGCTTCCATGGCCGCGCGCGCACTTCCTTCGGCATCGGCACCAACCTGACCAACGACGTCGGCTTCGAGCCGCTCAACATCGTCATCAAGATGACCGAGTGCAACGGCCAGCCGGTGGCCAAGGTGTCGGACGCTCCCGGCAAGATCGTGAGCACCGACGCGCGCTACCTCGCCTACCTGCGCCAGGTGTTCGGCCTCGAGCCGGCGCAGGATTGAACAATTCAGGAACTTCCGCTGGCGATCGCGCGCATGCGCTTTTCGCGCTCGCGCAGGCTGCAACCCCTCAGGTCGGCGGCGCCGCGCTCGGTGACGACGACGCCGGCTTCGCTGCGCGGCGTGGCCACCGGGCCGGAGAGCTTCTCCACCACGCGGGACGCCGGGATCAGCATCAGCGAGACGCCTCCCGGGGACTGGTTTGCCGCGCGGATGAAGTCGAGCGCGCCGCCCACCGCCCCGAGATAGCTGCCCTTCGCCACCTCGGCGTTCACCTGGCCGGTGAGGTCCACTTCTAGCGCGGAGTTGATGGCCACGAAGCGCTCGATGCCGGCGAGCACGCGGGGGTTGTGCGTGTACTCGGTTGAGCGCAGCCGCAGCGCGGAATTGTCGCGCGCGTGATCGAAAAGCCTGTGCGTGCCCATCAGCACGCCGCAGTCCGCCTGCGCGACGATGCCGCGCTGCATCAGCTCGACGGCGCCGTCGCCGAGCGAGCCGGAGTGGATGGCGAGGCGTTTGCGCTCGCCCAGCATGCCCAGAACCGCATCCGGCAGCGCACCCAGGCCTGTTTCCAGCGTGGCGCCCTCCGGCACGAAGGCCGCCGCATGGCGCGCAATCGCTTTTTCCAGGTCTCCGGGCGGGCCGTAGGGCAGGGCCACGGGCTCGCGCGAAGTCTCGACCAGCAGGGAGAAGTCGGACTTTTCCAGCAGGCGTTCGCTGTAGGTCCAGGGCACGAGTTGATTGACTTCGGCGATGACGGTGCGGCAGACCTCCAGTGCCGGCACCAGGTATTCGGCAGCGAGCCCGAGGCTGTACTCGCCTTGCGCATTCGGCGGGCTGACCTGAAGCATGAGGACATCGGCCCGGATCTTCTGCGAGCGGATCAGCGCGGCGAGCTGCGAATACGGATGCGGGTGGATGTCGAGCACGCCGGCGTCGGCCAGCGCGCGGTTGTGGCCCGAGCCGCAGTAGGCCGAGAGCCGCAAGTGGTCGGCGTGCTCCGGCCGCACGATGCCGGACCAGTTCGCGCCCATGAACAGCGACGCGCCGGAGAACGAGGCGCGTTGCGCGACCAGCGCTTCGACCAGCGTCTGCGGCTCGGCGCAGGCCTGGCCGAAGATCACGCCGTCGCCGGGGCGGACGTAGCGCGCAAGCTCCATGCGGCGCGATGCTAACATCGCGCAAGGAGGTTTCCATGCTCGACGACCAGTCCCAGGACCTGATCTTCCGCGACGCGCACACGCCGCAGGGTTTCCTCGACACGCCGGTGACCGACGAGAAGCTGCGCCAGGTCTACGAGCTGATGAAGTGGGGCCCGACCACCTTGAATTGCCAACCGATGCGCATCTTGTTCGTGCGCTCCAAGGCGGCGAAGGAGAAGCTCGCGCCGGCGCTCAGCCCGGGCAACCTGGACAAGACCATGAAGGCGCAGGTCACGGCGATCATCGCTTACGACTCGCGTTTCTACGAATACCTGCCCAAGACCTTTCCGAACAATCCCAAGGCCAAGGACGGCTTCGAAGGTGACGACAAGAAGGCGATGGTGGACCGGGTGGCGCTGAGGAACGGCTCGCTGCAGGGCGCCTATTTCATCGTCGCGGCACGCGCGCTGGGCCTGGATTGCGGCCCGATGTCCGGCTTCGACAATGCCAAGGTGGACGCGGCGTTCTTTGCGGACGGGCGCTGGAAGTCCAACTTCCTCATCAACCTAGGCAAGGCCGATCCCGCCAAGGTCTTCCCGCGCAACCCGCGCCTCGCTTTCGGCGAGGCCTGCAGGATCGAGTGAGGTTTCGCGCCCCGCGGCTGCGGTTGGAGTACCAAGCCGCGGCAGCGCACCAAGTGCTCGTAGCGAAGGGCTTGACGCAGATCAAACAGAGGCCAGAAACATGCTTGTCGTTTGAATTCCCAGTGGCATTCTGCAAGGCAACGGGTTTATGTAGCCAAGCATATCGTTCGATTGGTCGTCCTTCTTGCGGTTGTCGGCGCTGGGGCGGTGATTGAATAGTCGTTCAATCGCGCGAGGGGGTTTCAAGAACAAGGGGAAAGCATGAAAACATTTCAAAGAGTGTTGCCCTTGTGTGTGTTCATCGTCGGGCTCGTCGGGTTTGCGCCCGCGATGGCGCAGCAGGCAGCGCAGGCGCTGGAAGCGGACAAGGTCTGCACAATTTGCCATAACGAAAACTGGCGAACACCGGTGCTGTCGATTTATCAGACACGTCACGGTGTCAGGGCGGATGCACGCGCGCCCGGGTGCCAGAACTGCCACGGTGAGAGCGACGCACACAGGAAGGATCCGGTCGGCACGTCGCCGGAAGTCGTTTTCGGAGCCAATTCAAAGCACCTGTCGCCCGCTGAGGCGCGCAACACCTCCTGCCTCAATTGTCACGAATCCCGCATTCTCCCGCGGACAAATTGGTCCGGCAGCGAGCATGAAACCCGCGGGGTGGCATGCACCAGTTGCCATGACCTCCATACCCCCGACATGAAAGTGTTGAGCAAGGCCACCCAGGCCGCGGTCTGCTTCGGCTGCCACAAGACGCAGCGCGCGCAGACCCATCGCATCTCGACCCACCCGCTCGCGGTGACCAGCATCGGCAGCGCGCCCAAGATGGCCTGCTCCGACTGCCACAACCCGCATGGTTCGACCGGGCCGAAGCTGCTGGTCAAGAATTCGGTCAACGAAACCTGCTATACCTGCCATGCGGAAAAACGCGGGCCCTTCCTTTGGGAGCACGCCCCGGCGGTCGATGACTGCACCAACTGCCATACGCCGCACGGTTCGACCAACATGGCTCTTTTGAAAGCGCGGCCGCCCTGGCTGTGTCAAGAGTGCCACAGCGGGGACCATGGCGCAGCGCTCAGGAGCGGTTCCAACCTGCCGGGCGGTAACCTGTCAACCATCAACGGCTTGCTTCCAAATGCTTCGCAGAGCCCGGCGATTCAATCAAACGCCCGTTTCTGCCTGAACTGCCACGTGCTGATCCATGGCTCGAACCATCCGGCAGGCGCGAAGTTCCAGCGATAACCCTATTGAATCGGGGAGCACTCCATGAAAGCAAACCCGAAAGGATCTACCAGCCGGACTTCGGTGACGGCCGTGCGCGGCGCGCTTGTCACTCTGGCTATGGTACCGGCCGTTGGGGTACCGGTTGCCTGGGCGGACGATGAACCCGCCGTTGCCGATCTAACCCAGCCGAAGAAAACGGTCGAACTCGGTATCGGTATCGTCAGTAAGGGCTCGTTCAAGTTTGGCGAGTACAACGGCCTCGAGAAAAAAGGCGCCTTCGCCATCGGCAATTTCGACCTGCGCGGCGGCGGCACCTATGACAGCGACGCCGCCAGCCGCTGGCGCCTCAAGGGCACTGATCTTGGTCTTGATACACGCAACCTGCAAGGTGAATACGGCGAGCAAGGCAAGTTCCGCCTCAATTTCGGCTATGACGAGTTGCTGCGCAACCGCTCCGACAGCTATCAGACGCCCCTCAACGGCTCGGGTTCCAATGTCCTGACCCTGCCCGCAAACTGGATCGTTCCGACCGTGCCGCGGGTGTCTGCAACGGCCCCCAATGCTAGGGGACTCAATCCAGCGGTAGCGAATTCCAATGCCATAGTCGGGGGTGTTTCGACCGCGCCCACCCCGGCGATGCTCGCCACGTCGAACGCCCTCATCAATACCGATCTTCCGAATTTTCACATCGTCAACCTCTCGACCAAGCGCACCAAGTACGACGGCGGGTTCAGCTACAGTTTTGATCGCCAATGGGGGTTTGATGCCAGCATTCGTCATGAGCACAAGGACGGCTTGAAGCCGATGGGGACGGTTTCAAGGAACCCGGCCTTCGGTCTCACCACTCCGAGCCTCGGCGACATCTCGACTATCATTCCCGATCTGATCGATCAGGATACCGATCAGTTCAATGCGAGCCTGAATTACACGGGTGACAAGAGCTTCGCGCGGGCGACGTATTACGGCTCGATCTTCAAGAACAACGTCCCATCCATGTCGTGGCAAAACTGGGCCACCGGGCCGACCGGGTCGGGGACCTTGAACACGATGAGCAGCGCCCCAAGCAACCAGTTTCACCAGATCGGTTTGACCGGCGGTTATAAGTTTTCATCCACCACCAAGCTGGTGGTGAATGGATCGTACGCGCGCAATACGCAAGACGACAGTTTCCTGACCAATAACACCATGCCGGTGGTGCCGGTCTCGTCGTTGAACGGGCTCGTGGTCACCAAGGATCTGAACGCCAAGCTCACGGCCAGGCCGGTGAAGGATTTGAACCTTGCGGCGAACTTCAAGTACGCTGACCGCGACAACCGCACGCCGGTCAACACCTATCAATACTCCGATGCACAGGAGACACCTGTTGCAAACGCCTTATTCCCGGGTGTCGTCCTCGCGCAAAACGCGAACGCGAACCGCGCCTATAGCAAGAAGATCGACCAGTTCAACCTCGATGCCGATTATGCCGTGGCGAGAAGGCAATGGCTGAAGGCCGGCTACGATTTTCAGAAGATCGAACGCACTTGCAACGGCTCCTGGATCGATTGCGCGGATGCCGCGACCACCAAGGAAAACACGCTGCGTGCCGAATGGCGCGCGAACTTGACGGAGGACTTGAGCGGCAGAGTCGGGTACGCCTATTCCCAGCGCAGGGTGTCGAACTATAACGAGAATGCTTTCCTCGCGCTGGTTCCGTACGCGAATGTCGTTCCCGCCGGGCAGACCATCTCGGCCTACCAGGCTTTGCAGCTCAGCGGACTGACCGGCTATGGTCCTATCTCGGGTTTGAACGGCGGCGTTTTTGCCGGCACCGGCTTGACCGCTGGCCAGGCGGCGCTGTTCTTCCCGAATAACAATGCCCTGGCAAACGCGACCTACGCGAACAACAACCGCATCAGCGAACTGCCCGGCATGAGAAGGTTCTTTGTGGCCGATCGCAATCGCGACAAGCTGCGTACGTCGGTCAACTGGCAGGCAAACGAGCAGTTCTCCCTGCAGGCCGGGTTGGATTTCAATAAAGACAATTTCATCGATTCGGTCTATGGCTTGCAGGACGCGAAAAGCTGGGCCCTGAACCTCGACGGCAGTTATTCGGCGAGCGACGATTTGACCGCCAGTATGTTCTTCTCCTTCGAGGATCAGCGCGCCACCAGTGCGGGCAACAGTTATACCGCCAATAGCGCCGCGGTGAGCGTGAATGGCGCTACGGCGATCTCCGGCGGCTGCTTCGCCACCATTGCGCTCAGGAACGCGAGCAACAAGGTGGATCCGTGCAACAACTGGTCGACCGACATGCGCGACAAGGCGACTACGTTCGGTCTTGCACTGAACAAGAAGAACCTCATGTCCGGCAAGCTCGATCTGACGGCTAACCTCATCTTTACCCGGGCGTGGACCGACAATAACCCCACTGGCGGGAACTATGCAAACAATCCGTTCGCCGGAATCGCCGGAGCTCCAACCTCTGCGATCGCAGCCTTTTTCATTCCCGGCACCGCGCTGCCGACGGTCACCACCGACACCACCATGCTGCGGTTGAACGGCACATATGTAATCGACAAAGCGACCTCGGTGAGGCTGCTCTATGCCTACGCGCGCATGAAATCCGCCGATTATGCATATACGAGCATGCAGGACGGGGCAATAGCCGGCCAATTTCCAACCTTCGAAACGGCGCCGACCTTTGCCGTGCACGTCGTCGGGGCTTCTTGGATCCACAGCTTGTAATTAATCAATAATAAAACAGGGGATTTTCAGCTCGGCGTCGCGGCGCACGGCGTGCATTGCGGATGGCCGCTGGAAGTCCAACTTCCTCGTCAACCGAGGCAAGGCCGATCCCGCCAAGGTCTTCCCGCGTAACCCGCGCCTCGCTTTCGGCGAGGCCTGCAAGGTCCTCTAGCTTGCGGGCTGCGACTGCAGCCCGCCCTTCGGCGGGGCGATCCGCCCGTGGCGCCAGATGCCAAGCATCGTCGCCGGCAGCGCAATCGCCGCTGCGGCCATCGACACGTTACCGTCCGCGTGGAACAGCGTGACGAAGGCAACGAGCGCGAGCGCGACCCGCAGCAGGATGTCTGCGGCCGATTTCTCCGCGAATCGCCCGAACATTGCGAAGGCGGTCCCGCAGGTGCCGATGAGCACCAGGAGCGTGGCCGCGATCTGCGGCCAGCCGGGATTCACCACGATGTCTGGCCGCGTGAATATGGCGAACGTCATGAGCGTGATCGGCAGGCAGATTTTCAACGCCACCCACATGGTCTGCATGAAAGAGGCCTCGGCGATGCGCGCGGAGATGGCGGCCGTGAGCGAGGTCGGCGGCGAAAGCTCGCCCCACACCGACATCAGGAAGACGAAGAAATGCGCGACCCAGGGATTGACGCCGAGCTCGCGCAGGGGCCCCACGATGACCACCGCGCCGATGATGTAGGTCGCCGTGGGCGGCAGGCCCGTGCCGACCAGCCAGCCAAAAACAAAGGCCATGAAAATCATGGCCCAGATGTTCCATGCCCCGAGGCCGAGCAGCATGCCCCCCATGCGGTTGATGAAGCCGGTGACGGTGAACAGCCCGATCATGATGCCGAGGGTCGCGAGCAGGAGCGTCAGGTAGGACGTCATGTCCGCGTGGGTCTCGATGCTAAGGCGCACGTTGCCGAGGAAAGTCTCCTGCGCGGCCGCCGGATCCTTCAGCACGTGCTTGAAGTACAGGAAGTTGAGGAGCAGGAGAACGAACATGAAGGCCGCGGTATAGAGCGCCGCGAGCAACTCCCCCATGCCGATCCAGCCCATCATCGCCATGAGAAACAGGACTCCGAGGAAGAAAATCGAGGTCTTGATCTGGTTGTAGGCCGACACCTTGGGTGCCTCGATCGATTCGCGCGGCATCAGGCGCACGGCGAGAAGGTAGACGGCCAGGGCGAGCGACAAGTAGTAGACGAACGCGAGGGCGAACCCGCGGACCACCACGTCCCAGTAGGGCACGCCGAGGAACTCCGACATCAGGAACGCGCCCACCCCCATCATGGGCGGCATGATGAGGCCGCCCATCGAAGCCGCGGTCTCCACTGCGGCGGCGAAGGTTCCCGGCACGCCGTAACGCTTCATCAGCGGAATGGTGATGGTGCCGACCACGACCGCATTGGCCGAGCCGCTGCCGCTCACCATGCCGATCGCCATCGACCCCATTACCGCCGCTTGCGGCACCATTTGCCGCGAGCGGCCGGCCAGCCGCTGCATGAAATGGATCATCGCGCTCTGCGCGCCGAACCCGTTCCCGATGGAAGCAAGCAGCAGGAAGGCCGAGATCAGGGTCAGTGCGATCTGGCCGTAGAGCCCGTAGATCCCGTTCGACATCTCGACCGTGCTGGAAGTGACCACGCGGTAGAAACTCGTGCCCGGATGCCAGAAAAAGTCGAGCGGACTCAAATATCCAAAGAGGGTGTACAGCACGAGCGTGACATTGACCCAGAACAGAACCGCATGCACGAGTCGCGACAGCTCCATCACCAGCAGGAACATGAGCAGGCCGACGACGAAATCCTGCGTCGTATAGGAACCCTGCCGGTAGATCGCGATCTGTTCGTATTCGAACAGGAAGTAGATGAAGGCGTAGATGCAGATGCCGATGTAAAACGCCACCAGCACGTGGTTCACCGCCGCGGGCAACCGCTTGTACAGCAAATCCTTCTGGACCATGAACAGGACTTGCAGGATCAGCGCGACCGGCAACAGCCGGGACACCAGTTCCTGCGCGCCGCCGAAGCCGGTGAAACAGTACCAGACCACCCAGACGAACAGGACCAGCGCGAAGGCAAAGGTCAGATTCCTGAGATTGGCGTGGCGCTTGAGCCGGTCACTCAGCATGGCTGTCCGCCTCTTGGCCGAAGTCGCAATCCGCCTCACGGGCCGGCGCATGCGCCGGCGCGAGGACCTGCACCCTCTGCAGGTTCCTCGCCTGCGGCGGTCTACTTACGCGGTCACTTCGCAATCTTCCACTTGTCGTTCCAGGCCTTGTGCTCCTTCAGGAACCTGGCGAGGCCCGCGTGCACGGGGATATCCGGATTGGCGCCGATCCCCTGCACCTGCATGCCGACGAAGTCCTTGGCCATCGGCGTGAATCCCGCATCGGACTGCGCGAGCTTGTCCTTGTTCTTGTAGAACGCGCTCACCATCCTGTAGACGACATCTTCGGGCATGTCCGCGCGCACGTTGTAGGCGAACAGGATCGGCACGCCCTGGATCTGCTGGACCCCGACGTCCTTGCTGAACGCGACCTTCGGATCGACGTCCACGACGGCAAGGCCGGCGGCCTTCAGCTTGGCGACCTCTTCGGGACACGGATTGATCACCTTCACGTCCATGCGCACCTCGGTCTCCTTCCAGTAGGGCGCAAGCGAGCGGCCGGCGGTGGTGTAGGCGACCGAGCCGGCGATCGTGCCGGCCTGCAATGCGTCGCTCTGGCTCTTGGCGTCGATCTGGACGTGCTTGAACTGGTAGCCGAGCGTCTTGTAGATGCGCTGGAAGTTCAGCCAGTTCATGAAACCGGCGGTGGTGTAGAACACCGGCTTGCCGCTGAAGTCGCCCCAGCACTTGTACTTGCCGGCCTCCTTGGCCGACGTGGCCATGAACGACTCCATCGGATACGCATACCATGCGTGAACCAGCATGCCCTTGGCCGCCTTGTACCCCTTGAACCCGCCTTCCCCGGCATAGAGCTGGGTCATGCCGACATCGGCCGTGTAACCGATCTCTCCGGTGCCATCCATCGCCGCTTTCATGGCGCCGGTGGTCGACGGGTAGGGATTGACGGTGACGGTGTACTCGCCGCCGAGCGAGTCCTCGACGATCTTCACCATCGCAGCGGCGACCTTGTAGCCGTAGGAATCCACGCTGGAGGTGGCCCAGCGGATCGACTTGCGCTCCTGCGCGTTGGCTGAATCAATCGCCGCAAAAGCGAAGACGGCAGCCACAGCAATGCTCGCCACGACCCCAAGCCACCCGGACCCACTTACCCTGCCTTCATCTTTTTTCATACGCTAGTCCTCTTTCGTAAAGGGATCGCCACGCTTTGATGTCGACCATGCGGGCGCAGTGGAGAAGACTAACAAGGCAATCAGGTCTTGGCAACGCAGCAGGCGCTGCGGAGCAAACGCCCAGTTAGCGTCCATCCTCGGGATTCAGCGTCTGCGAAGCCCGCTCATCGGCCGACTTGCTCGACCATTCGCTCCAGTAGGACGTGCGCTTCCGGCTGATGTCGGCGGCATTGCTTGCAGCCCAGCTTCTCGATTGCGGAGTGTTCAAGACGTACTGCGTGCCGGAGTTCCAGCCGGCAAACTCGCTGCCCCCGAGCTCGCTGCCGCGCACCGGTCGGAACGAGAAGCGCGCCTTCCACATTCCCATTCGCGGCGTCACCATCGCGTAGTAAGTCCTGCCGGGCGTGACTTTCGCCTGCAGGAAGTCCGCGGCCTCGCTCACCACCATGAACGTGTGCTCCCCCGGCGTCACCGGGTAGCCGACCTTGGTGCCATTGTTGACGATGCCGATGAACCTCGGCTCGCCCGAGCCCGTCACGTCGAACACCGAAGCCGAGATCGCGCTGCCGACGAAGCTCGAGCGCATGAACACCACCAGCGCCTCGTCCGCCTTCGCTGCCGGCGCTTCCTGCGGCGCCGTCGGCTGCATCATCGTGCCTGGGCCCGCGCATGCCGCAAGCCCGATCGACAGCAACACCACGGCCCAAACCCGCCACGCTCTGATCAGTGTCATCGGATGTCCCCTCCCAGGTGGACGGCGGATACCTTACGCCGGCTCTGACGGAGAATCAATGTTGAGCGCTTCCGGCCGCGGATTCGATTCCCGCCGCCTCCACCAAATTGATCTTGGTTGCACCATGGCCTTCACTTTTTGCGCATGACAGCAACAATTCCAACAACGACCAGAATCACGATCAGCGTCATCCATAGTCCGCCCCACCCGCCCATGGAACCAATTCCCCAGCCTGTCATCCAGTCACCTTGCATCATGGTCATCACCTCTTGATTTGTTTGTCGTGAAGCTATCGACCTTGGCTCCTTCAATTTGCACTGATGCAATTATTTGGCGGGCATGGACTCCATCATCTCGTCATGCTGCATCATCTGCTCCATCATCATCTGCATCATGTCCATGCGTTTTTCCATCATTCCGTGGCGCTGCATCATGTCGCCCTCCATCATGCCGCCCTTCTTGCCGCCCATCAACATCGGGCCACGCATACCGCGCATCGCCTTCATGTTTTCCTGCATTGCCTGCATGTGCTCCTGCATCAGTTTCTGGCGTTCCTTCGGGTCGGTTGTCTTGCGGATCTTGTCCATTTGCCCCTGCATGGCTTTCATTCTTTCCTGCATCTGGGACATTTGTTTGTCCATGTTCATGCTCATCGCCGGCTTGGCGGGCGCGGATTGTTCCTGCGCTGATACGACAGGCGCCGGCGTGGTGCAGGCCGCCAACAAGCCAAAGGCAGCGATTGCGGAAATCAGTATTGAGGTTTTCATAGCGGTCTTTCCTTCAGGGTTGAGTAAATGACTGACTGTCAACCGGCGCAACAACGCACCGGCCTAAAGTGTCAACGTGAAGCAGGTTTAAAGCAGCAGGCGCTGAGTGCGCTGGTAGAGGCGAAGCGGAGGCGGGGGGTCGGCTCGCGCGAGCGCGAGGTTTGCAGAGTGAATTACCGCTGTAGGACTTGTGGCAACAGGCGCATCGATTGCAAAGCACCCCAGGGGGGAACGATCAGGTGCCAGTGCTTCATGCTCCCCGACAAGGGTTGGTCCCCCATTAAGACTGGAGGCACAGGGCGCGTCGGGACCATGGTCCAAGGGTTCGGCATGCGTAGCGTCGGCGCGCCCGTCCAAAACCGCGGCGGCCACTTCACAGCACGGAAGCAATGCCGTGTTGAGGAAGAACACTGCCCAAGCCGCCACCAACCCCATGCGCGCGAACCCGTGCGGCGCCCGGCGGGTCGGCTGCATACCCTACTTCTTTCCGGAGAGGGCCGAGAAAAGCGCGACACCCAGTGCGACGACCAGCAAGGTGGGAAGCCACATCCAGCTGATTCCGCCCATGCTTCCGCTCCCCATCATGCCGCCGCTCATGATCGTCCCGGTCGTCATTCCGCCGCCGAAGAGCAGCAACAGCAAAGCAGCAATGGCAAACGCGACGACTAGGGCTATCTTGCTGGGTGCGTCCATGATGCGAGTTTCCTGCGTGACCAAGTGCGACAGCATCTTTATAGATGCAAGCTTTTTCACCGTCCGTGCGCTACCCCACAGTAGGTCTGACTGTTCTGCCTGCGAGGCCCGCAGGGTCCTCTAAAGAGAGGTAAAGAGACCTATCCGGGCCGGTAGCCGGCTTCGCGCTGGTGGCGGATCGCCGCCACGCGGAGCAGGTGTTCGCCTGAGGAGTACTCGTAGAGGGCCACGTAGCCGGACTTGCCGTACGAGATCACCAGTTCGCGTAGCGTCGAACCCGGCACCGGGCGTCCGATCTCGGGGTGGGTCTCCAGAACCAGGACGGCGCTGCGCACCTTCTCGATGTGATCGAGCGCTGTCGCCGGGTCGCGCGCGAAATTGAACTCGAAGATGCGCTCGAGGTCCGCGAGCGCTTCTCCGGCGAATACGATCACGCGATCTTGCGCGTTTTGGGCCGCACCGGCTTGCGTCCGCGTGCGCGCGCCAGCAAGTAGTCGAACACCAGGTTTGCCGGAATGCCCGCGCCAGAGCGCTTCATTCTCGCCAGTCGGCGTCCTGCCTCGGCATGGAATGCCGCGCGCGCTTCTTCGGCCTCGAGCTTCTCGTGGATCGCATCCAGCATAAAGGCGTGCGCGGTCGTTTGCTGAGCCTGGGCGCGCTTGGCGACGCGCTTTTTCACCGCCTCGGATATGCGGAGCGATACTGGCATGGCAGCCCTCTGTATTACAAATGAGATACGGAATGCTAGTCCGACCCGGTGAGCCGGTCAAATCAGTGCATCAGGGGCCTAGTCGACGCGCAGCTTGCCGTCGATGCAGGTCACGGCTTCGCCGCCGATTTCAATGGCATCGGCGCTGACGCGCACCTGCACGCGGCCGTCGCGGCCGACCTGCATGCCCTGGCGCGCGGTATAGCTGGGTCCGAATTCCTTCAGCAGCCCGGTCTGGCGCAGGAACGCCCCGACCGACACGTTGCCGCTGCCGCACACCGGGTCTTCCGGCACGCCGTGCGCGGGCGCGAAAGAGCGTACGTGAATCGGCGTCGCCGAATTTCCGCTACGCCCGAAGACGGTTACGCCCGTGGCGTGAAGAGCGTTGCTCATCTCTTCGATCGCCGGCATGTCCGGATCGAGTTCATCCACGGCTTGCGCCTTGCCCAGGTCCACGACCACCCAGACCGGGCCGACATCCACGCGCAGCGCCTGTGCTTTGCCGAACAACGGCGCTTCGACAGGTTTCACTTTCGGCTCTGGCGAGCGCACGTAGATGCGTGAATCCTCGACCGTCAGATCGAGCACACCTGCGCCGCATTCCTGCTTCAGCTTGCCGCAGGCTGCGTAGGCGGCAGCAAGAATGTCGTCTCCGACAGGTTGGTCCAGGCGGCGATGCGCTGCATGGTCGCAGCGTCGAGCCCCTCGGCGCCGATCACCACCGCCACCGGATTGCCATGGAACGGCCGGGAAGTGAAGACGTCCACCTGCTTGAACGGGAGTTGCTTCATCTGTGCACCGGCGACGCGCCTCTACTGTCGAACTCGTAATGCAGGATCAGCTGGTCGCGCACCGGTCCCGCCAGGCGCAATTTCACGGCCCACACGCCGAGCATTTCCAGGTCCAGCTGCGCGCGGTATTCGCCCGGCGCCTGTGCCGGCTGCGCCTTCACGGGCTTGATGTTGTGCGCCATCGGCATCGACGGCATGTCCGCGCCCACCGTGATGCGCGCGCCCTCGAGCGGCTTGCCGCCGCGCGAGACGCGGATCGTGCAATCGAAAACGAAATCGGTTCCCGTGGCCTTGCATTGCAGGTCCGCCTTCGGCGCTTGCGCGAGCACCAACCCGGGAAGCAAGGCGAGGATCAGGACCAGCGTCGTCTTAGCCATCGCACCATCCTCTCATCCAGCAATCCGCGCGGCCGGAAAACCAGCAGCACGGCGACGAGTCCTCCGAAAACGATCATGCGGTACCCGTGGAAGACACGGCTGCCCTCCAGGGCGCCGATGTCCAGCACCACGCCGAGCAACGGGCCCAGCGCCGTGCCCAGGCCGCCGATGAGCGCGTAGGCGAGGCTGTGCACGCCCAGCATGATGTCGAAATTGCGAGGCTCGACGTAGCTATTGTGGTGGGCGTAGAGCACGCCTCCCAGCGCGGCGAGCGCCCCGGCGGCGGCGGCGGCGCCGAGCTTGACGCGGTTCACGTCCACGCCGAGCGACGCCGCCAGTTCCGGGTCCTCGCCCACGCCGCGCAGGGTGGCGCCGAGCCTGGAGCGCTCCACCAGCAGGAACGCGGCGAGCGCCAGCGCGAGCAGCGCGTAGACGATGCCGAGGTATTCGAGCGGCTCGACGCCGTGCTCGAACACCCAGCGGATACCGCGGAATCCCTGCGTGCCGTCCGGGCCGACCGGCTCGCCTTCGACCTGGCGCTGGAAATGGAACAGCTCGAACAGGATGCGCGCCATCTCGGCGGCTGCCAGCGTGGCCATGGCGAAATACAGCCCGCGCAGGCGCAGGGTGGGCAGGCCGACCAGGAACTGCGCCAGAGCGCCGAGCGCCATGGCGCCGAGCGCAGCGAGCGGCAGGGGCCAGCCGTACATCGCCGTGAGCATCCCCCCGCTGTACGCGCCGACCCCGAAGAACGCCTGCTGGCCGAACGACATCTCGCCGGCGACGAGCAGCAGGTAGGCCGACAGGGCGAGAAACGACACCAGCCCGATGTTGGTCAGGACGCCGATCGCGTAGTCATCCATGGCACTCTCGCGGCGAGCAGGACGAACAGCAGGGCATAGGCAATCAGGTCGCGGGTCTGCGGTCCGAAAAACCACTGGCTGTGCGCTTCCAGCAGGCCCAGGGCCAGTCCGCCCAGCACCGCACCGGGCAGCGAGCCCAGGCCGCCCAGCATCATCGCCAGCAGCCCCTTCAGCGTGAACCACATGCCGAGCATCGGCGTCACTTGCTCGTGGCTGGCGGCGGTCAGGAAGCCCGCCAGCCCGCCGATGGCCGAGGCGAGGGCGAAGGTCAGCATGAAGATGCGCGGCACGCTGATACCGGCGAGTTGCGCCGCCTGCGGCTGGTCAATCACTGCGCGCACCGCGACGCCGAAGCGCGTGCGATACAGGATCCACCAGAGAAACGCGCACACCGCGATCGCGGCGAAAAGCATTACCAGGGATTCGGCGCGCAGGCTCAGGGCGCCGAGCGACAGGGACGCGCCCGCGTACAACGGCGGGAAGTCGTAGATGTGCCGGGGCAGGGCGATGCTCACCAGTTCCTCGAATTGCATCCACAGCGCGAAGCTTGCCACCATCGCCGCGATGGCCGAGCCGCCGCGGTGCGGCGCAAAACACAGGCGCTCCACGTAGGCGCCGGCCAGCACGGCGCCGGCGATGGTGACGAGCGCCAGCAGCAGCAGCCCTGCGCCGGAATTCAGGTGGGTCCAGGTTGCCGCATAGCAGCCGAACATGATCGCCGGGCCGAAGGACAGGTTGACCCGGCGCAGCACCCCGAAAATCAGGGTGAAGCCCAGCGCGAGCAACGCGTACGAGGAACCGAGGAACAGCCCGTCGAGCGTGCTTTGCGCGAGGTCGGTCAAGCCTTGCTCGAACCCAGGTAGGCCCGGCGGATGACTTCGTCCTCGGCGAGCGCGCCCGGCGTGCCGCTGAAGGACACTTTGCCCTGCTCCATGAGGTAGAAGTGCTCCGCCACCTTGAGCGCCATGTGCGCGTTCTGCTCGACGAGGAAGATGGTGGTGCCGTCCTTGTGCAGTTCGGCCACGATGCGAAAGATCTCTTCCACCACCAGCGGCGCGAGGCCCAGCGACGGCTCGTCCATCAGCAGCAGCTTGGGCCGGCTCATCAGGGCGCGCGCCACCGCCAGCATCTGCTGCTCGCCGCCGGACAGGGTGCCGGCCTGCTGCGCGGCGCGCTCCTTGAGCGGCGGGAAGCGCCCGAACATCTTTTCCAAGTCCTCGGCGATGGTCTTCTTGTCGCCTCGTTGATACGCGCCGGCGTGCAGGTTCTCCAGCACCGTCATGGTCGGGAACACCAGCCGGTTCTCCGGCACCAGCGCCACGCCCCTGGCGACGATGGCGTGCGGCGCGCGCCCGGCGATGTCCTCGCCGCCGAACAGGATGGCGCCTTTCCTCGGTCTGAGGATGCCGGCGATGCTCATCATCAGCGTGGTCTTGCCGGCCCCGTTCGGCCCGAGCAGGCAGGTGATCGAGCCCTGCGCCACCTCCAGTGATACGCCTTTGAGCGCCTCGATCTTGCCGTAGGCGGTGACCACGTCCTGGACCTTGAGCAGGCTCACGCCGCGTCCCCGCCCAGGTAGGCCTTGCGCACGGCCGCATGCGCCTGGATCTCCGCCGGCACGCCCTCGGCGATCTTCTGGCCGAAATTGAGCACCGCGATGCGGTCGGTGACGCCCATCACCAGCTCCATCACGTGCTCGACCAGCAGGATGGTGATGCCGGTGTCGCGCAGCTTGAGGATGCGCTCGCGCAGCTGGCCGATCTCCTCGCTGTTCATGCCGGCAGCCGGTTCATCCAGCAGCAGCAGCTTGGGCCGCGCGGCAAGCGCGCGCGCCAGTTCCAGCCGGCGCTGCTCGCCGAAGGCGAGGTTGGCGGCGAGCTCGTCCTGCTTGTGCGCCAGGCCGGAGAATTCCAGCAGCTGCGCGATCTCGGCGCGCACGCCGCCCTGGCCCCCGAGCCAGCGCGCGAAGAAGCCGTGGCGCGCCTGGTCCTCGGCGGAATTCTGCGCCACCCAGAGGTTCTGCCAGACGCTGAGCTGCCCGAACAGGCGGATGTTCTGGAAGGTGCGCGCGATGCCCGCGCGCAGCCGCAGGTGGGTGGGCAGGGCGCCGAGGTCCTCGCCACGGAACAGGATCGAGCCCGAGGTCGGGCGCAACAAGCCGGTGATCACATTGACCGTGGTGCTCTTGCCCGAGCCGTTGGGACCGATGAGGCCGAAGATCTGGCCCTCGCTCACTCTCAGGTCGAGCCCGTCCACGGCCTTCACGCCGCCGAAGTGGCGCGACAGGGCCCTCAGCTCAAGCACGCCGGCGCGCGCCGAGGAAGCCGCTCGGGCGCAGGTTCATCGCCAGCACGATGAGCGCGCCGAACAGGAGATTCCTCCAATCGCCGAGGAACCTCAGGCCTTCGATGAGGAAGCCTTGCACGAAGATCACGGCCAGCACGGTGCCGAACACGTTGCGCAGGCCGCCGACGATCGGGTAAGCGATGGCGAAGGTGGCCAGCAGGATGTTGAAGCTGGCGTGCTCGATGTGCGTGGTGTAGTGCGCGTAGAGTCCGCCGCCGACGCCCGCAATCGCGCCGCCCACGGTCATCGCGCTCACCTTCACAGCGGTGAGGTTGATGCCGACCGATTGCGCGGCCAGTTCGTCCTCGCCCACGGCGCGCAGCACGCTGCCGTAGCGCGACCGGTCGAACCACCACAGCAGCGCCATCGCCGCCAGGACGAACGCCCAGATGAACAGCATCACTTCGCCGGTGGTCCAGCCGTTCTCCGGGAAAAAGCGGATCTGGCGGAAGCCTTCCCCGCCGAGCGGGCCGACCTTGAGGTCGCCCCTGGCGATCTGGTAGTCGAAGTTGAAGAAGAACAGGCGCACGCCTTCGCCGAAGGCGAGGGTGGCGATGACCAGCATCAGGCCCTTGACGCGCAGCGCGGGGAAGCCGACCGCGCAGGCCACCCCCGCGCCACACACCGCGCTCGCCCCCAGCGCCGGCACCAGGTGCCAGCCGGCGAGCACGGTGAGCATGCCCGCCGCGTAGGCGCCGACGGCGAAGAAGCCCGCCTGTGCCAGGCTCACCTGCCCGGTGAGCAGCACGATGTAGGCCGAAAGGCCGAGCAGCGTGTGCACGCCGATGATCTGCACCAGGCCGAAATAGAAATCCATGGCCTAGTCCCGGCCGCTCTTCGCGGCGAAGATGCCGCCCGGGCGGAACACGAGGAACACGAACAGCAGCAGCATCACGTAAAGGTCGCGCTCGGTGACGCCGCGGTAGAGCTGCAGCACGTTCTCGAAGCCGCCCACCAGCAGGCCGGCGACGATAGCGCCCGGTATGCTCCCCAGCCCGCCGATGACCGTCACGATGAGGCCCTTTACGGTGAGGGGCAGCGTGAGCAGCGGCGACAAGGTGCCCACCGAGGCCCCGATCAGGGCGCCGGCGACGCCGCCGAGCAGCCCGGTGATGACGAAAGTCGTCGCGTTCACCTGCTCGAGGCGGATGCCGCAAAGGCGTGCCGCCACCGGTTGCTGCGACACCGCGCGCGTGGCGAGACCGAGGCGCG